>JAJFFA010000640.1 GCA_021776885.1 Planctomycetota bacterium | reverse complement strand
ACCCTGGGCCAGCTCGACGGGGCCCAGTCGGGCAACGACGTCTGGGGCTACGTGTCCCCCTCCGGGCGCGAGTACGCGATCATCGGCACCTTCTCGAGTACCTGCTTCGTCGAGGTCAGCCAGCCCACCCAGCCCAGCCTGGTGGCGGTAATGGACGGGCCGAACAGCCTGTGGCGCGACATGCGCACCTATGGCGAGTACGCCTACGCCGTCAGCGAGGGCGGCGGCGGCATCCAGGTCTTCGACCTGACCGCGATCGACTCCGGCAGCGTGACCGAGGTGCAGGATTCGATCCAGGCGGGGTCGACCCACAACGTCGCGGTCGATGTCGAGAGCGGCTTCCTGTACCGCACCGGCGGCGGCCAGCAGGGCCTGCGCATCTATGACCTCAGCGACCCCGCGGACCCCTCCCTGGTCGGGATCTGGAGTTCGCGCTACGTCCACGACGCCCAGCCGGTCACCTACACCGAGGGCCCCCACGCGGGGCGCCAGATCGTCTTCGCCTGCGGCGGCTTCAACAACGGCTTCAGCAGCACGCGACTCGAGGTGCTCGACGTCACCAACAAGTCCGACATCCGCGCGATCTCCTTCGCCAGCTACCCCGAGCGGGCCTACGCCCACCAGGGCTGGCTCTCCCCCGGCCGCGACTGGTTCTACCTCGGCGACGAGCTCGACGAGGACGGCAGCCTGCCGACCACGACCCACATCATCGACGTCAGCGACCCCGATGACGCCTTCCACGTGGGCTCGTTCACGAACGGCAACCCGGCCATCGGCCACAACCTGATCACGCGCCGGAACCTGATCTTCGAGGCCAACTACACCAGCGGCCTGCGCGTCTTCGATGCCGCCGACCCGACCCGGCCGGTCGAGATCGGCTTCTTCGACACGCGCCCCGAGAACGACGGCAACAGCTTCAACGGCCTGTGGGGCGTCTACCCCTCCCTGCCCAGCGGCGTGGTCCTCGGCAGCGACCTCGAGCGCGGCCTGTTCGTGCTCTGGGCCGACGAGCCGGAGCTGGCCGTGCACTTGCCCCAGGGGGCTCCGGCCCTGATCCCGCCCGAGGGCCGCTCCGTGCAGGTCGAGATCGCCGAGAGCACCCCGGGGGTGCTCGACCCGAGCTCGCTGCGCTTCGTGCACGACGCGGGCGGGAGCTTCGTGGAGGCGCCCCTGACGCCCCTCGGGGGCAGCCTCTACAGCGCCGACTTCCCTGCCCTCGACTGCGGCAGCGTGGTCCAGTGGTACGTCGCGGCCGAGACCCTGGCCGGGGTGCCCTGGACCCAGCCCAGCGACGCACCCCTGGACCTCTTCGCCTCCCTGGTCAGCGCCCAGGCCAGCACGCGCGCCCACTTCCACATGGACTCGCCCCTGGTCTGGACCAGCGGCGACCCCGCGGACGACGCCCTGACCGGCGCCTGGGAGCAAGGCTCCCCCGTGGGCACCTCCGCCCAGCCCGAGGGTGACCACACGGGCGGCGGCGGCGCCTGGTTCACTGGCCAGGGCTTGGCCGGCGGCCCCGCCGACGTGGCCGACGTCGACCTGGGGCGCACCACCCTGGTCTCTCCCGTCCTCGACCTGTCGCAGCTCGCCGATCCGCGCATCTCGTACTGGCGCTGGTACTCGAACGACGGCGGCAGCGCCCCCGGCGAGGACGTGCTCCTGGTCGAGCTCTCGGACGACGCGGGAGCCTCCTGGGTCAACGCCGAGACGGTTGGGCCCACCGGTCCGGGAACCCACGGCGGATGGCGCCAGCACGTGCTGCGAGTGGCCGACTTCGTCAGCCCGAGCGCCACCCTGCAGCTGCGCTTCGTGGCCTCCGACCTGGGCCTGGACTCCCTGATCGAAGCCGCGCTCGACGATGTGCGCGTGTTCGAGAGCCTGTGCAGAGACTGCAACGGGAACCAGGTCGACGACGAATTCGACATCGCCTCGGGGGGCAGCCTCGACACCAACCTGAACAGCGTTCCGGACGAGTGCGAGTGCCGCGTCGAGGCCTACTGCCAGGGGGCACCCAACTCGCAGACGCAGGGCGCCCGCCTGAGCGCCAGCGGCCCCGCCAACATCAGCGTCGGGGCGCTGCGGCTCGAGGTCGCCGACGCTCGCGCGAACGTGTTCGGCTTCTTCTTCTACGGCGGCGGACAGCTCGAGGTGCCCTTCGGAGACGGATTGCGCTGCGTCGGCTCGGGCGGCGTGGGCACGTACCGAATCCTGCCCCCCGAGCGCACGGACCCCTTCGGGGGCTACGCCCTGACCCTGGACTTCGGCGCCCCGCCCCTCGACGCCGGCCCGGGCCAGATCACCCCTGACTCGACCTGGAACTTCCAGTTCTGGTACCGCGACCCCGGCGGTCCGGGGGGCAGCGGCTTCAATCTCTCCGACGCCCTCTCCGTCCGCTTCTGCCCCTGAGGCACGCCATGGACCCGCGACACCTCGAAGCGCGCCTGGATCGACTCGAGCGCCGCAACCGCACCCTGACCCTGCTGCTGGCGGCCGCAGGCCTGGCCCTTGCAACGACCTCGTTCGGTGGCCAGGACGACGTCCTGCGCGCCCGCGGCGTCGAGCTCGTCGACGCCGAGGGGCGCGCGCGGGCCGAGCTGGCCCTCGACGCCGACGGCTCCGCCGGCCTCTTCGTGCGCGATGCCGAGGGCCGCGTCCGCGCCAGCGTCACCCACGACGACGAGGCCACGGCGCTGTTCCTGCGTGACACCAAGGGCCAGGTGCGCCTGGGAGCGGCCCAGTTCGCCCACGGCGGCGGAGGCTACGCCCTGCATGGCCCGGGGGGCTCCCCCACCACGGTGCTGTACCAGAAGGAGGCCGGCAGCCTGACCTTCTTCGACGCGGACGGCGTCATCGTCGAGCGCTTCCCCGAGTAGCTGAACAACGCGCGCCCGGCCGTCGGGACGACGGCCGGGCGCGCGCATTCGAACTGCGGACGGCTGCGGGCGGCGGGCGACCCTACCAGCTGACGACGTCGCTCGCCGTGACCGTCAGGGGCGTGAAGGGCGGCAGGTTGGCGGCGTCGTTGAAGTCCGGGTCGTAGTTCCAGTTGCGGTGCGGCGCCTTGTAGCGGTCCCCACCGTAGCTCCACGGCTCGGTGGCCCAGTCACTCTCCCAGGCGTTGACGAAGGAGCCGGAGATGTTGCAGCCGATCCCCGTCCAGTTCTCGTGGAAGCGCGGTAGGTTCTCGAGGCCACCGTTGTAGTCGTTGCCGACGGTCTCCTGGTTGCCGGTGATGATCGCGACGTTGTAGGTCGTCTCGCTGGCCCGCGTCAGGGTCGCCCCGGCCACCTTGCTGTCGTCCCAGTCGTTGGAGAGCAGGCTGACCGCGTCTCCGATGACCGCCGCGCCCTTCTTGTTGAGCGTGTTGAAGTCGCCCTCGATGTAGACCTGGCCCTCGCAGACCGTGGTCAGGGCGGTCTCGAGCTCAAAGCCGTTGATCAGCTTGACGCTCTTGGCCCCGACGCCCTCGTCCATGCCCTCGTGGCCGACATAGATCAGGCCGTTGCCGGGCCAGATGTCCTGCAACGTGTTCTGCAGCGCCTCCAGGTCGATGACCACCAGGTCCGTGGTGTCACTCGTGCTCTGGGACTGGCGCGTGTCCAGGATCTCGCCCAGCTCGATCGAGCCCTCGGCCGCCGAGGTGATGTCGTTGCCCTGCCCGTCGTAGATCGTGAGCCCACCGTCGATGTCGACGACCACCGCCAGGTCGGCGTTCTCGTAGAAGAAGCCCTTGTTGTGGGTGCCCAGGCCCGCCGGGGCGGGGATGTAGTGGCCGGGGTTGGTCGGATCCTCGATGAAGTCGCCGCCCGACTCGACCTCCTCGTAGAGCTTGATCGAGCCAATGCTCGGTGCGACCGCCTCGGTCACCTGGTGCTCGCCGGTCAGCACCGTGTTGCCCGAGCCCGTGTAGCCGTCGGGCTCCGACCAGAACTCGAGGGCGCCCTGCACGAAGGGCAGCAGGTCCCCCTCGCCGTAGTAGCTGCCGTCGCCATCCGCGTCGTGGCCGTTGGTGAAGTTGCTGTCGTAGCCGCTGATGGTGTCGATGCCATAGTCCGCGGCCAGCTGGTCCTCGCTGTCCATGCGCACGTACTCCTCCGGCTCCGACAGGTCGAAGGGGTTGTCGACGTACTTGCGGATCATCACGTCGCCGCTGGCGCTGGTCTCGTTCTTGCGCAGGCGGTACATGTTGCCCACGGAGCGGACGTAGTTGGTGTCCATGGTCAGGACGCCGCCGCTGCCCAGGTACATGTCGCCGTTGGTGTGCACGCGCCCGCCCAGGGTCATGTCCGGTCCGGGCAGAACCTCCAGGTCCTCGGTGTAGAACACCGCGAACTGGAAGATCGGCGTCGAGACCGCGTTGATCACGCGGTAGGACTCGACGCTCGAGCCCCCGACCTCGGTCACCGCGCGCACCTCATAGCCCACGGTGCGCTGCTGGATCCCGTCCGGCGTGGTGACCACCGCGTCGCCCCCCGTGGTGCGCACCGTGTAGGGCACGTCGACCCCGCCGATGCGCACGCTCCCGTTGGCCCGCGGCTGTCCCCAGTTGGCGAGGGCCGTCTGGATCTCCTTGCGGGCGAACTCGATCGCGCCCTCGGTCAGGTAACGCCCCTCGACCTGCTCGCGCTTGAGCGCCGCCTGGTCATTGGTGACGGTCCCCATCGCCAGCATCAGGGAGACCATGCCGGCGGCCGCAAAGGCGCCGAAGATGGCATAGAGGAGCGCGACGCCGCGCTCGCCCGGGGCTGTCGCTGTTCTGATTCTGATCTTCATGGTCTGTCCGTCACGGTCTTGCCTGGCCCTGATGAATCGCGGGCCAGGCTGGTTCTGTCGTGCTCGCTCGGGCTGGCCCGGCGAGCCTCATGAATTCACCACGGCCTGCTAGATGCCACCGTTGCGCAGGCGGACCGTCGCCTCGACGGAGCGCTTGTGCAGCGTCCCCGTCGAGTCGGTGGTGCGCAGGAAGAGGCGCACGCGCACCGCACCCAGGGGCAGCGTGAGGTCGCTCGAGTTGGTATCGAAGACCACGCGCTCCACGCCGCGGCAGATGCGCCGCGCGCCCGCGCCCCCGCCGTTCACGCGGCGCTCGAGGTAGTTCTGGCCGTCAGGGCGCGTGACCAGCACGTAGCTCAGCTCGTCGTGGTCCCAGACCAGGCCGCTGCCCAGGATCGTGGCACCGAAGGGGTCGAAGTCGCCCGTGTCCTCGTCGTCCTCGCTACGCGCCCCGTCCCCGTTCCCGTCGAGCTCGGGGATGCCGTCGCCGTCGATGTCCAGATCGGGGCGCCGGTCGCGATCCACGTCCGACGGCATCAGGAAGACCAGCTCGCGGTCCGGCCCGAAGTCCGGGTCGTCCGGGTCGGCACTCTTGTTGGCCTCGGCGTGGTTGTGCACCTCGTTGCCGCCTGCCTCCACGTTCCCGCCCTCGATGGCGTACGGGTAGTTGCGCCCGTTCAGGCCCGTCAAGTAGCCCGAGCGCCGCAGGTCGTTCACGATGCTGCGCAGGGCACGCTCTCCGCGCTCCTCCTGCAGCGACTCGGCGTTGCCCGTCGAGGTGATGCGGCTCATGCTCTGGGTCGCCTCGACCAGGGCCCGCGCGAGCAGGCCCAGGATGCTGGTGACCAGGACGATCTCGATCATCGAGATCCCCGCTCTACGGGCAGCGCGTCGGTTGCGCGGAGTGGCGTTCGGATCAGGGCGCAACACGGCTACCTCGTCTTCATGGAGCGCAGCACGAGGCTACGCGGCCTGCCGTGGAAGTCGTTCCACGTGATGGTCAGCACGATCGGCAGCGTCTCGGGAGTGACACCCGCGGCCACGCCGGGGTAGGTCGGAATGATGCGCTCGGCCGAGAGGGCGCGATCGTCGTAGGCGGGGAGGGACTGATCCGCCGGGTAGCGCGAGAGGATCGAGTCGACGCCAAGCAGCACCACGTCCTCCATCGCCGTCTGCAGCTCGCTGACCGCCGTGTTGGTCTCACGGCTGGTGTTCATCAGGTTGAGCGAGGTGACCTGGGTGCTGAAGGTCGAGAGGACCGCGACCAGGAGCACACTGATCGCCACCATCAGCTCGATCATCGTGAACCCGCCCTCGGGCTTCTGGGGTCGTTGTTGGGTGCTGGAGGTTTTCACTATCTGAACCTCGGCCAGGCGGCCGTTGGAACCGAAGCCCAGCCGGGCTTGGTCGCTGAAAAAGCGAGGAACACTACCCCAGGATCTCGCATTGTCAAAGATTTGTAGACAAATTAGCGTAGGCCTCTATACAGCTAGGCTTTAGGAGCGACCGACGCTCACCTCGACGTGCCCTAGAAGAGCGAATCGACGAAGAGCTCCCCCAGGGATCCGAGCATCAGGCCCAGGATCCCGCCCCGCGATCGCGGCAGGGTGGCGGCCCCGAAGGCGCCCTCGGGCAGGTGTGTCGCGCCGCTGCCCGTCGAGCCCGTCGCCGCTGCGGGTGCTTCCGTGACCGTGCGCAGGAACTCGACGATGCGCTCGATCTCGGAGGCGTCCAGCCAGACGCCATGGTCCTTGCAGACGTCCGTCACCACTCCGGAGTTGCGACCCCCGGCCCGGAACTGACGCCGCAGCATGAGCTCCCCGCAGCGCAGGCACGGGATGTAGCCCTGTCCGGCACCGTCCACGATCGCCGCGGGAACGCTCTGGGCGAAGAGCTCGGCTCCACGCCCGTCACGGGCCCGCTGGCAGACGCGCTCGAAGCGTGTGGGCTCGAACCAGAGCCCTTCGCAGTCCGCGCACTCGATCACGTCCATGCGGCCCACGATGCGTACGCGCAGCTCGCCCTTGCAGCGCGGGCAGCCCCGGGGCACACCGCGCCCGTCGATCATCTCCACGGGCAGGGGCTCGAGGGCCTGGGGCGTAATGTCCGTGCCGCACTGGTTGCAGTGCCGCGAGGCGTCGTCCAGACGCGTGAAGCAGAAGGGGCACAGGGTCGCGCGGGTCTTGTCCGCAGCCGAGAGGGCACAGCCGCAGAAGCGGCAGGCCTGGTCCTCGACCCCCACGCCACCCCCACAGCGCTTGCAGGCCAGGGCGGCCACGCTCAGGGGCGCGCGTACGCTCACCTCGAGCAGGGCATCGCACAGGCAGCGCACGTGCGAACCGGGCTCGAGGGCCGTCACGTCATAGGGACGACGGCAGCGCTGGCAGGCGATCAGATGCATGGGGAGGGCGCATGGCGCCGCTCCCCTCATCGACCGTCGGGCCCCCGGAATCCAGTCCAGGCGCGTGATCCCCGGCCGACCCGGGTCCACTCCGCTCGGCGGGCGGCAGGTAGGCCTCCAGGCTGGCGAGGGTCAGCCCCGCCCCGGCCAGCACGGCCTCGATCGCGGTGCGCTGCGCGCGCGCCCCGCCCAGCTCCTGCGCCCCCACCTCGACCCGCGCCTGGGTCCCGTGGTGGCGCACGCGCAGCTCCGACAGCCCCAGGCCGCGCAGGCCTTCCTCCGCAGCCTCGACCTGGGCCAGCTCGGCCCGCGTCACCCGGCGCCCCACCGGGATGCGCGACGCCAGGCAGGCGGAGGCCGGCTTCTGGGCCACGGGCAGCCCCGCCTCGCGCGCGTAGCGGCGCACGTCCTGCTTCGAGAAGCCCGCCTCGACCAGGGGAGCGACGACCCCACGCTCGCGCGCCGCGACGGCCCCCGGGCGCAGGTCGCGCGCATCGTCGGTGATCTCGCCGAAGGCCAGGTGCGCCAGCCCCTCGCGCTGCGCCACCGCCTGCATGGCGTCGAACAGAGCTGCCTTGCAGAAGTAGCAGCGGTCGCCCGCGTTGGCCTGGTAGCGCGGGTCCTCGCCCTCGCGCGTGCGCACGACCTCGAGCCTGGCGCCCAGGCTGCGGGCCAGGTCGACGGCCTCGCGCAGCTCGCGCCGCGGCAGGGAGGGCGAGTCCGCGATCACCCCGACGGCCCCGGCACCCAGGGCGGCGTGGGCGGCGTGCAGCAGCACGCTCGAGTCGACGCCGCCGGAGAAGGCCACGGCCAGGCCGCCCGCGCGCCCCAGCTCGAGCAGGCGCAGCTCGAGGGCCGCGCGCCGGCGCGGGTAGTCGCCGTCCCCCGCCACGGAGCTCACGCGTCCTCCGCCGAGAGGTACAGGCGGATCTTCTGCACGTAGCCCTCGGCGCTGCGAGCGATGCCCTCGAGCTGCTGCGCGGAGACCTCGCGCACGATCCGCGCGGGGATCCCGACCACGAGGGAGCGCGGCGGCACCTCGAAGTTCTCCTTCACCACCGCGCCCGCGGCGATGATCGAGCCCTCGCCGATGCGCGAGCCGCCCAGCAGGATGGCCCCCATGCCGATCAAGCAGCGGTCCCCGACCTCGGCGCCGTGCAACACGCAGCGGTGTCCGATGGTGACCTCGCTGCCGATCACGTTGGGCACGCCGGTGTCGGCGTGGATCATGGTCAGGTCCTGGACGTTGGTACGCGCACCGATGGTCAGGGGCGCGTCGTCGCCGCGCACCACGCAGCCGAACCAGATGCCGACGTCTTCGCCCAGGTTCACGTCGCCCGTCACGGTGGCGTTGCTGGCGGCGAAGGCACCACCGGGCAGCGGCCGAAAGAGTCCTTCGCGCGCAAAGCGGGTCATGGGGAAACCTCCGGAGCCAGGAGCAGCAGCGTGAACATCAGGCCATTGTGCAGTGCGTGCACGGCCCATACGCAGGCCAGGCGCTGGGTGCGCAGCATCAGGAAGCCCAGCAGCAGGGCCAGGCCGAAGAGCGGCAGGAAGCTGCTGGCGCCGTGCAGCGAGGCGAAGATCGCAGCGGTCATGACGACGCCACCTCGGTCGCGAAAGTTCTGCACCAGGAGCGGCTGCAGGAAGCCGCGGAAGAGCAGCTCCTCGAACAGGGGAACCACGACCACCACCAGCAGCCCGGCCAGGACGGCGCGGGCGCCGGACATGCCCTCCAGCACCTCGGCGATAGCCTGGGGCTCGGGGGTCTCACCCAGGCGCGTCAGGAGCCAGGGCCAGACGTGCAGCAGGCCGACGAGGAACGGCAGACTCAGGACGTAGGCCACGAGCCCCGCCAGGACCGCACGCCCGCTCCCGGCCGTCCGCAGCCCCAGGCAGCGGACCCCGTCGGGATCGTTGCGCCGGGCCCAGTAGAACACCACTCCGCAGGCGACCATCTGGGGCAGGGCGATGCCCACCGCGATCAAGAGCAAGGGGTCCAGGTTCTCCACGTCCCCCGACTGGGCCAGGACAGCCTGTGCCGCGACCGAGCCGAGCAGGATCACGAGCACGGCCATGGCCACGTGGGAGAAGCCCCAGCGCGCGAAGAACACGCGCCGCTCCGGAACCAGCCGGCGCACGAGCATGGCGGTCAGCGGAATGACAGCCGCCCCCGCCGTGGCCAGGATCGCCCCGGCCAGGGCCGTCTCGGGGGCCAGCAGGAACTCGGTCGTGTCCAAGCTGGCCTACTGCC
>JAJFFA010000639.1 GCA_021776885.1 Planctomycetota bacterium | reverse complement strand
GGCCTCCGTCCCGCACCTCGCACGCCAGCTGGCCGGGGCGCGCGGCCGCGACGCGCGCATCGACGCCGCCCTCTTCCTCGAGACACCCGAAGCCCAGCTGGCCGAGCTCGAGCGACTCCTGGCGCGCGGCCGCGGCACCGCCGAGCACGCCGCCTACGAGCGCGGCTGCAAGCAGGCGCGCCTGGCCGGCCTCGATGCGCGCGTGGGGCGCCTCGGCTCGGCCCTCGGAGCGCGCGGCGCGGCGGCCTGGATCCTGGTGGCCGGGTTGCGCGGCGACACGCCGGGGTCGCCCGTCGTGCTGGCCGTGCGCTCGCCGCTGCACGTCCCCGGGCTCGCCGCCGAAGCGGTCGGGCTCGAGGATGTTGCGCCGACCGTGCTGCTCGCCCTGGGGGCCGGAGCCGGGGCGGGCGCGGCCTTCGGGGGGCGGGCGCTGCCCCCGTCGGCTTCCGGGGAGAGGGCGAGCGCTGGGGGGCCTGACCCGGGCCCGGCCGTCGAGCCGTTTCCGGGCGGGACGTGGAGCGTCGAGGGGGCCGGGCTCGATGTGCGCTGGACCTTCGAGGGTGAGGCCGGCGTGCTCGTGGGCGAGGCCGCCGCGGGGCCCAGCGGTCGCCGACGGCTGGACGCGACGACGCCCCGGTTCGAGGTCCAGGCCGTGGACGCCGAGCGCCCGCTCGAGCTGCGCCTCGCCTCCGAGGTCGCCCTCGATCCGGCGCGGGTTCTCATCGGAGACACGGAGCTCGTGCACTCGCTCCTGCCGCGCCTGCCCCTCGAGCGAGGGGCGGCCTGGGAGCCCGATGGGCCCGAGCCCGAGGTCTCCTTCGAGCACACCGGATCGCACTGGTGGCGACTCTCGGTGGCGGGGGTGGCAGGACGCGCGGTGCGCGGGTTGCTGATCCTGCACGCGGCGGGCTTCGACAGCGAGCTGGCGACCGACGCCGCCCAAGGCGTGAGCCTCGCGGCGGTGGAGGGACGCCTCGACGCGGTCTGGTTCGAGGGCACCACGCCGCTCTCCTTCCTCGCCCAGCGTCCGCCGGGCAAGGAGCTGGGGGTCGCGGTCGAGGTCGACGGACGGGTCGTGCCGCGCACGCGCATGGCCTGGCAGGGGCGGCAGTTCGCCGCGGACGACACGCTGCGGCTCTACCTGCCCGACTGGATCCCCGGGGTGACTGCGAGTCTCGCCCGCGGTCTGGACCTGCCCCTCGCCCCGGGTCGTGTCCGCATCGGGCGCAGCGGGCGCGGGGTGCCCGACTCCGAGCGACGGCCCCTGGGGAGAGATGCCCTGCGGCGCCTGGCCCGCTTCGAGGTGAATCGATGAAGCGTGTGATCCTGTGCCGGCCCGAGGGCCCGCGCAACCTGGGCTCGATCCTGCGCCTGGCCCAGAACTTCGGTCCGGTCGAGATCACCCTCGTGCGTCCGGAGCGCCCGTCGATGCTCGTGCACCCCGAGTTCGTGCAGATGTCCCATGGCGCCGAGGACGCGCGGGACGCGATCCAGGTCGTCGAGACGCTGCCCGAGGCCCTCGCGGACTGCAACGTCGTGGTCGGCTTCACGGCCCGCGTGCGTGGCGGTGTGGTGCGCACGGACTGGCGCGAGGCCGCGCCGCGCTACGTCGATCCGGGGGATTCCGAGGGCGAGCGCCTGGCCCTGGTCTTCGGCAACGAGGCGATGGGCCTGACGAGTGCTGAAGCGCACCTGTGCCACGAGCTGGTCCACGTACGCACCAGCGTCGAGCACACGTCGCTCAACCTGGCCATGGCCGTCTGCGTGGTGCTCTCGACCCTGTACACCGGCCGCGCGGTGCACGACGCCGAGCCCGGCGGACACCTGCTCGACGGCGCGGGACGCGAGTTCCTGAAGGAGCGCATGAAGCAAGTCTTCGCGGAGCGCGTGGCCCGGACGCCCTCCGCGGCCGGCGACATCTCGGAGTCGATCGAGCGCGTGTTCTCCCGCGCCCCCCTGGAGAACCGCGACGCCCGGGCCTGGCACCTGATGCTGCGGGCCCTGGGCTCGAGCCTGACCCCCGGCGAGCTGGGGCTTGCCCCGAGCCGCAAGGACGGCCGGCGCCTGGACGCCATGTCCCGCCGCCAGGGGCCTGAAGCGGGCGCCTCGCCCGGACCGGCCCCCGATTCTGGGAATGGCTAGGTCTGCTGGACGGCGCGGGCTCACGTGCGCGCGCCGGAGTCTCGAAGGGACACGGGGGCGAAGGCCTTCCACCCATGAGCGACTTCTTCTCGCGTCTGTTCGACACGTCGGACTTCCCGGCGCGCTGGAACTGCGGACGCTGGTCCGCGGGGCACGGCTGGCTGCACATCGTCTCGGACCTGGTCATCTTCGGGGCCTACCTGGCGATCCCGGTCTTGCTGCTGATCACCATCCGCAAGCGCAGGGACCTGCCCTTCCAGTCCGTCTTCTTGCTCTTCGCCGTGTTCATCCTGGCCTGCGGTACGGGCCACCTGGTCGAAGCGATCCTCTACTGGCAACCGGTCTACCGCTTCGCCGGCCTGCTGAAGCTGGTCACGGCGATCGCCTCGGTGGGCACGGTCATCGCCCTGGTCCCGATCCTGCCCAAGGTCTTCGCCTTGCGTAGTCCGGTCGAACTAGAGCGTGAGATCAGCGACCGCCGCCAGGTCGAGGCGGTCCTGCGCGAGCGCGAGCTGCAGCTCAAGATGATGGTCGAGAACGCGCGCGACTTCGCCATCATCAGGCTCGATCCGCAGGGCCTGATCTCGAGCTGGTCGGAGTCGGCGCACGAGATGACTGGCTTCGCCGAGCAGGATGTCCTCGGGCAGCACCTCTCGATCTTCCTGCCCAGCTACGCCGAGCAGGGCGAGGCCGAGGCCAGCCTCGAGCTGGCCCAGGCCGAGGGACGGCACGAGCGCAGCACGTGGCAGGTGCGCAGGGACGGCAGGCGCTTCTTCGCGAACGTCGTCGTCACGCCGATGATCGACGACGACGGTGGCCTCATGGGCTACGTCCACGTCACGCGCGACGTGACCGAGCAGCACAAGGCCGAGACCGCACTCGAGCAACGCACCCGCGCCCTCGAGCGTTCCAATGACGAGCTCGATCGCTTCGCGTACGTCGCTTCCCACGACCTGAAGGCGCCGCTGCGCGCGATCGATAGCCTCGCGAGCTGGATCGTGGAGGACGCTGCCGAGGCTCTGCCCCCGGAGTCCCGCGAACACCTCGACAAGATGCGGCAGCGCGTGACGCGCATGGAGGCGCTGCTCGATGAGATGCTCGAGTACTCGCGCGCGGGTCGTGTCGAGCACGAGGTCGAGGATGTGGACACCCACAGCCTGCTCGAGGAGGTCGCCGCCCTGGTCGAGCCCCCCGAGGGCTTCGATATCGAGCTGCTGGGAGAGTTCCCGCGCCTGCGTTCGGCCCGTGCGCCCCTGGCTCAGGTCCTGCGGAACCTGATCAGCAACGGGATCAAGCACAGCGACGGGGTCGGCAACCGGCTCGAGATCGCGGTCGAGGACCTGGGTGACGAAGTCGAGTTCAGCGTGCGCGACAACGGACCGGGGGTTCCCGAGAAGTACCAGGGTCTGATCTTCGAGATGTTCAAGACGCTCAGGCCACGGGACAAGGTCGAGGGCACGGGCATGGGTCTGGCCGTCGTCAAGAAGACCGTGGAGAGCTTTGGCGGCAAGGTGCGGATCGAGTCCGAGGAGGGCGCAGGCGCGTGCTTCTTCTTCAGCTGGCCGAAGGACAGCTCGGCCTTGGCCGCAGTCTGACGCTTGCGGCGCCGGCGGGGGGGGCCCATCCTTGGGGGGCCTCGAGTCCCTGGAGGGACCCCCCCGGCCATGGTTCGACTGACCAAGATCTACACCCGCACCGGCGACGACGGGACCACGGCCCTCGGCGATGGTTCGCGGCTGCCCAAGCACCACCTGCGCATCGCCGCCTACGGCACGGTCGACGAGACGTCGGCGGCGGTCGGGCTGGCCCGGGCCCATGGCGGCGACGCCATCGAGCCCTGGGGACCCTGGCTGCGCCAGATCCAGAACGACCTGTTCGACGTCGGCTCCGACCTGTGCGTGCCCGGGGAAGCCGGCGCACGGTTGCGCATCACCAAGGCCTACGTCGAGCGCCTCGAGGGCTGGATCGATCAGGTCAACCGCGACCTCGAGCCCCTGAAGTCCTTCATCCTGCCCGGCGGCGCACCCGTGGCGGCCTGGCTGCACCTGGCGCGCACCGTCTGCCGCCGCGCGGAGCGCTTGACCACCGAACTCGCTGGCAGCCCGCACGACGACACCAATCCCGAGGTGGTGCGCTACCTCAACCGGTTGTCGGACCTGTTCTTCGTGCTGGCCCGTGACGCGAACGACGGGGGCCGCGCCGACGAACTCTGGGAGCCCGGCGCGGGGGGCGGCGCCGGCTCATAGGTAGTGCTGCAGCTCACCTACCGCACGCCGCCCGAGTGGGTCGGCCGGATCGGAGAGGATCCCCTGGCCCTGCTCGCCGACCATGCCCACTGCGAGCTCAAGGCCGCCGCTTCGGCCCAGGCGTTGATCGTCAAGAACGCGGGGCGGCCGCGGCTCGTGGCGCCCCTCTCGGCGCTGGCGCGGGAGGAGCTCGAGCACTTCGAGCGGGTCCACACCACGCTACGCGAGCGTGGTGGCGAGCTCGGCCCCGCCATCCGCAGCCCCTACGCCGAGGGGCTGATCGCGCGTGCCAATGCGACGCGCCGCGACGCGCTGCTCGACCGGCTGCTCGTCGCCGCCCTGATCGAGGCGCGCAGCCTCGAGCGCTTCCACCTGCTCGCGACCGGCCTCGAGGACGCCGAGCTGGCCCGGCTCTACGCGGAGCTGCTCAAGTCCGAGGCGCGCCACCGCACCCTGTTCGTGCGCTTCGCCCGGGACATATTCCCCGCTGACCTGGTCGAGGAGCGCCTGACCGAGCTGCTGGAGCTCGAGGCTGAGCTCGTTCGCGGCCTGCCTTTCTCAGCGCGGGTGCACTCGGGGATCGGGAGCACGCCGCATTGAGCGAGGCGCAGCGCGAGCTGTGCGCTCGGCGCGCTCACGTGCGCGGGCTGGTCCAGGGAGTCGCGTTCCGCTGGCATGCCAAGCAGAAGGCTGACGAGCTGGGGCTCTGCGGCTGGATCCGGAACCTGCCGGATGGGCGCGTCGAGACCTGCTTCGAGGGCACGGCCGCCGCCACCCGCGCCTTCCGCGACTGGCTCTCCCGCGGGCCGCGCGCGGCCCAGGTGCGCGGGCTGGACCTGTGGACGACGGAGCCCGTGGGCTGGGCCAGCTTCGAGATCGTGCACACGGAGCCCCGGGCGCCCCTGGCGTGAAGCGGGGTGCGCGTGGGGGACTTCGGTCGTCCGCGAGCGCGTAAGGGAGAGGTCCGATTCTGCTCCGGAGGTTGACCGTTCGGGGGACGGGCGGCTAGCGTCGCCCTGCGATGGACACTCGGATGGGACGCGCGCGGGCCGAACGCGGCCTGGGACAGGTGCTCCTGGCCCTGTTCTTCGTCGCGCAGCTGCTGAGCGTCGCCCACCGGTCGCTGGAGACCCACGCGGTTTGTCCTGAGCACGGTGAGCTGGTCCACGTCGAGCACGGCCTTCAGGTCGGCGTCGGGGGCGAGCACGCGCCAGGGTCCGAGGCCCCGGCGGGGGAGCAGCTGCGCAAGATCTCCGCAGGAGACGGGGCGCACGCCGAGCATTGCGCCTTCGACCTGTGCTCCCCCGAGCGTGTGGGCAAGCGCCAGGTGGCGTCGAACGGGGTGGTCGTCCCCGCGGGCTCGCAGCTCCAGTCCTGCAACCCTGGCGACGAGCGTCACGTCGCCGTCCCGATCCTGCTCCAGGCGCCCAAGCAGTCTCCGCCCCGGGCCTGAGCCCGGCGGCCCGACCAGCGGCCGGCGCTCTCTCCCTTCGGATCGAGAGGTCTCCTGCGACCGGTGCGCGCCTTCGGGCGGCCTCCGCGTCGCTCCGGCCCGCGCGGGCCCGCGTACGGATGCGCGGGCTGCGCCCCCCCCCGACCCCGGCGTAGGACGACTGCAGCATGCGCGCGACACAGCTCCCCCCCCTTCTCTTCACCCTGCTGGCCCTGACCGGCGTGAGCGCGGCCCAGACGCCCGCGTTCACGACCCCCGGCATGCCCCGCGTCAACACCGGGCAGACGGACCGCTTCTCCAGCGAGTTCAACCCCGCCTTCGGCCTGGTCGCCGACCTGGTGGGTAGCTACACCGAGGTCGAGGGCTCCGGCGCGGACGGTATCGACCTGACCCTGCGCACCCTCGAGGGCACGGTCAACGCCTACGTCGATCCGCGCCTGTGGGCCTACGCCGTCGTGGTGGTCGAGGGCGAGGAGGAGTTCGAGCTCGAGGAGGCCGCGATGCAGTGGATCGGCTGGGACAGCAACGCCACTCTGCGCGCGGGCCGCTTCTTCGTCGACTTCGGCAAACAGATGCAGGCCCACGTGCACGACACGCAGTTCGTCGAGCGCCCCCTGGCCCTGCGCACCTACCTCGGCAGCGAGCTGGCCGGGACCGGCGTGCAGTTCGACAACTGGTTCGCCCTGGGGGACGAGACGGCGGTGCGCTACTCCTTCGGGGTCTTCGAGTCCCTGGTCGCCGGGCACGACTTCCCCGAGCTGGGCGGGGCCGAGCTGCCCAGCGAGGCCGAACCCCTGGCCGCGGAGCGGCCGGGGCTGGACGAGCTCTCCGTCACCGGGCGCATCACCGGCTTCCGCGACGTCGGCGAGTCCGGAGTCCTGCAGCTCGGCTCGTCGGCGCGCTGGCTGCCCGAGTACTCCCTGGCCCTCGACGGCAACCCGGGGGCGCAGCTCGATGACCTCTCCAACCTGGTCGTCGGTCTCGACGCGACCTACGGCTGGTCCAACGACAGGGCCACGCGCACCTGGGATATCGGGGGCGAGCTGCTGCTCTTCGACGGAGACCTGGGCGGTGCCGTACTCGACGCGGGCACGCCAGCGGACACGAGCGACGACACCATCGCCCTCTTCGACGACGCGGCCCTGGGCCACTACCTTTGGACCCAGTACGGCTGGAACCCGACGAACCGCGCGGGGCTGCTGGTCAGCCAGGTCGAGCTGCCCCAGGCCGGCCTGCCACAGCTGGCGGAGTACGACCTCTTCTTCACCCACGCCTTCTCCGAGTTCTCGTGGCTGCGCCTGGCCCTGCGCTACACCGACGCCGGAGCGGGGGCCGGCGTCGACGAGCTGGCCCTGGTGGTGCAGTTCACCAACGTCCTCGGTCCCCACGCCCACGGCCTGAACTGGTGATGAAGAGCCTCTCCTACCTGCTGTTCGTCGTCTGCACGCTCTGCGCTCCGGCGTGGGCCGCGGACGCCCTGAGGGTCGTGACGACCCTTCCCGACCTGGCCGACATCGTGCGC
>JAJFFA010000638.1 GCA_021776885.1 Planctomycetota bacterium | reverse complement strand
CGGGCTCGGCGCTCCGCAAGAGGATGTGCTGTATCGCTATCGGCTCGGTGGCGGCGCCCACACCTCGACGGACTGGGCCCCGCTCGGACCGACGGACTACCTCGAGAACTTCGGACCCGAGCTCACGATCGGCGCGACCCTGAGCGCGGAGCTCGACGACCCGGTGGCCATCCTCAAGATCACCGATAGCGCCGGCTTCCTCGAGGACTGGCTACCCACGCCCGGGAACGCGAGCCGGCCCACGTACGCGGCTGCGCTGAGCTTCATCCAAAGCGCACTGACGGACCTCGAGGCCGAAGGGCTGACACCGGTCGTCGAAGCGGTCGTGTGGTTGCCTGCTGAGCACGACTCCTGGTGGGGTCCCTTCCGCAACCAGTACGCCGCGAACCTGACGACCCTGGTCTCGGAACTGCGCACGGACCTGGCCACGCCTCGCCTGCAATGGTGGGTGGCCGAGCTCTCGGACCACCTGATGTGGGGCCAATCGAACCTCGACGCACTGGACGCGCAGATCCAAAGCGTCGCGAGCGCTGACCCTTTGCTCTGGTTCGTCGATACGGACAACGTGCCGGTCCCCGCCGGTTCGCCGACGTTCGGGACGGAAGGCGTCCTGCACTTGGGCGAGTGGATGGCTGAGTCGTACCTCAACCAGTGAGATGTCGCAGCTTGCTCGGCTAGCCGCCGTAGTAGTACGCCGAGTCGGTCGGAAGCGCGCGGGAGTACGGCACCTCCTCCGAGAGCCAGGGCTCCAGCTCCGGATTCTCGACCGGCGGAGCAGAGTCGTCGAGCTCTGCCAGCCACCAAGAGACGTCGTCCGAACGCTCGGTCGGTGGCGAGATCGAGTACGACCTGCCGCCCGGCGTGACCGCCTCGATCTCCACCCTGACCAACCTCGCGGTGACAGTGCTGAGCTGGGGACGCAGCGTAGACCCTGAAGTCACAGAAGAGGGCTTGCGCCGTGACATCCGCGTCGGCACGGCGGGCAGAAAGGCAGGCGAATCGGTGGATTCATCGAGGCTGCCAGACGTCGAGCTCACCCTCCGGAGCGGGGCCGGGGGGGCGTCCACGCCGTCGAAGTCCTGCCGAGCCCGGTATTTTGAAGCCTGCGACCTAGGCGTGGGATCCTGATTGTGCGAGCGCGTGATCGCGCCCGCCTTTCTCTCCCTCTTCTCGCCTGGCTTGGAGGCCCCATGGACGGCATTGGCACGGCTCGAACTTCCAGCATGCACCCGACACTGGAACGCGCCCTCACGAACGCCAGCTCCGGTTCGGTGGCCACGCCCGGCCAAAGGTTCGCCGCGGCTGTGGCTGCGGTCCCGCAGCCGGGTCCGCTGGCGACACCCGTGCCTCCCCGACCGCGCCAGGAGCTGGGCACGGACACGACCCTGCGGGCCCTGGTCGAGCGCGCGTCCTTCGGCTTCAGCGTCGGCGACTACCAGGAAGCCCTTGCCCGCGGCTACGACGGGTGGATCGAGTGGCAGCTCGATTGGCAGAAAGTCGACGACGACCTGGCCGTCCAGCGGCTGCACGTCTACCAGGCGCTGCGTCTCTCGAACACGGAGCTGCTCGAGCAGTTCAGTGACCCTCTCCCGCTCAGCACCCAGCTCTCGGCGGCGCGCATGATCCGCGCGATGTACAGCCGGCGGCTGCTGTACGTGCGCATGGTCGAGTTCTGGACGGACCACTTCAACGTCTACCTGTTCGACGAGCTGTGCCAGTGGTTCAAGATCACGGACGATCGTGACGTCATCCGGCGCCACGCCCTCGGCAAGTTCCCGGACATGCTGCGGGCTTCGGCCCACAGCCCGGCGATGATGTGGTACCTCGACAACTACACGAACGTCGCGGGTGCAGTGCAGGAGAACTACGCGCGCGAGTTGCAGGAATTGCACACGCTCGGCGCCGACGGACCGTACGACGAGCACGACGTGACCGAGGTCGCGCGCTGCTTCAGCGGCTGGGGCGTGCACGGCGCGCAGTCGAGCGCGGGACGCCCCGGCAACTTCCACTTCGACCCCGCTCTGCACGACAACGGGCCGAAGGTCGTGCTCGGCGTAGCGATCCCCGCCGGAGGCGGGAAGAGCGACGGCGACTTCGTGCTCGACCTGCTGGCGATGCACCCGTCCACCGCGCGCCACATCTCGCGCAAGATGGCGCGCTGGCTGCTCAGCTACGACCCGCCGGCGCACGTCGTCGACGACTTGACCCAGATCTATCTGTCGAGCGGCGGCGACGTCAAGGACATGCTGCGCTACCTCCTGCGGCCGGAAACGCTGTTCGGAGTTCCCGAGGCGCGCAGGCGCAAGCTCAAGCGCCCGCTGCACCTGGTGGTGTCCCTGACGCGCGCGATCCTGCTGCCCAGCTCGGTGCCCGAGATGCTCGCCGTCGAGCTGGACAACCTGGGACAGCAGCCCTTCCTGCGCACGACGCCCGACGGCTACCCGGACCACATCCGCGACTGGGGCACATCGATGCTGGCGCGCTGGACCTACGCCGTGCGCCTGATGAGCTTCGACGTGCCCTTCAACCGACCGAGCCTCCCCAACATCCACGCCCTGCTCGCCACGGCCCCCCCGGGCTCCAGCCTCGCGGAGGCGATCGACTGGATGCTCACCGGCGGACGGCTCGGCGAGGAGGTGCGCGGCAAGCTCCAGCGCTACCTCGACACGCACCCCATGACCGATGTCGTCCTGCGCGAGGCCATCGCGCTGGCCGCCTCCTCCACTGGCTACCAGTTCTATTGATCCCGAGGCCGCCCATGGACCACCCCCAAGACCACGACGAGCGCCGCTCGGCGCACGGCTCGGACCTCTCGCGCCGCCAGTTCCTCTCGACCTCGAGCCTCGCCGCCGGAGCCGCCATCAGCGCCCCGGCCTGGATGCCGCGGGTCGCCTTCGGCCGCGGCAGCGGCTCCTCCCGTGACATCCTGGTGCACGTCTTCCTGCGCGGCGGGATGGACGGACTGTCCCTCATCCCACCCTACGGCGATCCCGAGTACTACGTCGCGCGGCCGAACCTGGCCGTTCGGCCGCCCGGGCAAGCGGACGGCGCGATCGACCTCGACGGCTTCTTCGGCCTGAACCCGAACGCCCAACCCTTGATGCAGGCGTACGGAAACGGCGACCTGGCGTTCGTGCACGCGTCAGGCTTGCCGGACCCGTCACGCTCCCACTTCGACATGCAGAAGCTGGTCGAGGGCGGGACCGCGAACGTCCATCCGGGCAGCGTGACCGACGGCTGGGTGGCGCGCCACATGTCCGGCCACGCCGGCACCGGACCCGCCCGCGGCATCGCCATTGCGCCGGTCTTGCCGTTCCTGTTCACCGGCATCCAGGGCACGATCCCGATCAGCAAGCCGTCGGGATTCGAGTTCCCGGGTCGGCCGGCGACGCGTCGCGCCCGACGGGCCCTGCTGGAGGCGATCTACGCGGACGCCGTCCCGCCCCTGGGCGATTCGGCCGAGTCGACCTTCGAGGTGATCGACGTGCTCTCCAACCTCGACCTCGACAGCTACACGTCGGCCGGCAGCGTGCCCTACCCCAACACCCCGTTCGGCAACCGCATGCGCTCGGTGGCGGGTCTGATCCACGCCGACGTCGGCGCCGAGGCCTTCGCCCTCGACCTGGGCGAGTGGGACGACCACTCCGCACAGGGCGTCGTCCATGGACGATTCGCCACACGCCTGGGGGCGCTCTCGCGCAGCGTCGAGGCGTTCTACCTCGACCTCCTGGCGCGCGGCTACCTGGACCGTGTCACGACCGTCTTCGTGACCGAGTTCGGACGTCGCGTGGAGGAAAACGTCAGCAACGGGACCGACCACGGTCACGGTAGCGTGATGTTCGCCCTGGGCGGCCACGTCAACGGCGGCCAGGTCTACGCCAACTGGCCAGGACTGGCGCCGGCAAACCTCGACCTGGGTGATCTCGAGATCACCATCGACATGCGCGACGTTCTGGGCGAGATCGCCCTCGAGCGGCTCGGCTCGGCCAACCTGGATCGAGTGTTCCCGGCACACACGCTGACGCCGATCGGAATCACGAGCTGACTGGGCAGACGAATCCCGGGCCGACCTCCTGCGCCGCGTGTTCGAAGACGTGCGATGGTGGCAGTGGGCGCCGGGCTGCCGTTCTGGCAACACTGCCGAACGCAGCTTGGACTTCCTCTCCGCTCTGGTCTCGAGCACCCTTCCGCCGGCTTGCCCGGCCGACGACCTACGGCACGAACTGCACGCGCAGACCGTTCGTCAGGTTCGAGCCTGCCGGCCCGGAGTCGCGGAACCAGCACTGGA
>JAJFFA010000637.1 GCA_021776885.1 Planctomycetota bacterium | reverse complement strand
CAGAGCGGGCAGACCTTCGAGCACGAAGAGCTGCCGCGCGACCAGGCGGTGGCCCGCCTGGAGGATGAGATGGGGGAGCCGTACAAGCGCGAGTACGCCGACGAGCTGTTCGCCAAGCAGGGGCTCGAAACCCTGAGTTTTTACCGCAACGGGCCGTTTCTGGATATGTGCGAGGGCCCGCACGTCGAGAATACGCGCAAGATTCCGCAGGACGGCTTCAAGCTCCGCAGCATCGCCGGCGCCTACTGGCGGGGCAACTCCGACAACTCGATGATGACCCGCATCTATGCCTGGGCGTTCGCGTCGAAGAAGGAGCTCAAGGAGCACATCCGCAACTATGAAGAAGGGCTGAAGCGGGACCACAAGAAGCTCGGCCGCGAGCTGAAGAAGGTGGCGGAGAGCAAGGTCGCGGACGACTGGACCGACGCCCTGCGCCTTGCGGCGCGCTGGGGCAAGGCCAAGAAGCCGGAGGCCGAGAATTCGGAGGCCCTGCTGGCCGACCTGGCCGAGCTGAAGGGCAAGTTCCCTGCGGCCCTGGCGCAGGACCTGCGTCCGGCCTTCGAGGCCCAGGACTGGAGCGCCTTCGAGGCCCTGCTCGACGCCGCCTCGGAGCGGCCCCAGGCCTGGCTCCTGAGCGACTACTTCGGCTGGTAGCCGGGTAGGGCTAGTCGCCGCCCATGCGGCGCTCGACGGCACGCAGGTGGGTGCGCGCCTCGGCCAGGCTCGCGTCCAGCTCCAGGGCGCGGGTCAGGCTGCTGCGGGCCGGCTCCCAGCGCCCGGCGCGGGCGTGCAGGGTGCCGAGCAGCAGGTGCGCATCGGCGGCGTCCGGGTGCAGCCGCGCGGCGCGCTGGGCGCAGTCGAGGGCCAGGTCGTCGCGGCCACCTAGCACCGTGGCGGCCTCGGCCAGGGCCAGCAGCGCGTCCTTGTCGTCCGGGGTGATGCGCAGCGCCTCCTGGAAGGCGGGCAGGGCCTGTTCGAGCAGGCCGAGCTGGACCCGGGTCACGGCCAGGTTGAAGTGCCCGATGGCGTAGTCCGGGTCGGCGACGACGGCGCGGGCGTAGTCCTCGGCGGCGGCGGGGAGGTCGCTCAGCAAGACGTGGGCGCGGGCGCGCCCCTCGTGGGCCGGGGCGCGTCCGGGGTCCACGGCGAGGACGCGCTCGAAGACGTGCAGGGCCTCGCGGTAGCGGTGCTGGGCGAGCAGGCGCCGCCCGTGGTCGACCCCGGCGCCCGGGAAGAGGGGCTCCTCCTCGAGGGCGGCCAGGCGCGCTGCCAGGTCAGCCGGGTCGGGGGCGTAGGGGTAGTAGCGCGCGGGGGCGCCGCCGCGGTCGTAGATCAGCACCGCGCCCGGCGCGGGGGTTGCGCCCGCGAGGTGCTCGGCTGCGTCCGCGGCGCCGAGTTCGTCGAGGCGCACGACCCGCGGGCCGGCTTCGCCGTCTCGCTGCGGATGCGGGTCGCGGGGCAGGTCAGGGACGGGGCGCGCCTGGGCCGGCCAGCTCGGTAGGGGAGCGGCGTCGAAGGACGGGTCGCCCTCGCGCAGGACGACGCGCTGGTTCGCGGGCAGATCGCTCCAGGTCTCGCGGGCTCCGCTGGGCCAGTCGACCTCGACGCGCTCGACGGCGCCGACGCCGAAGTGCAGGTCGAGGGGAACCTGGGTCATGAAGCCGTCGACGACGCGCACGTGGTCCGTCTGGGTGACCGCGCCGCCGCTGACCCGCACCCGCGCCCCGAGGGCCGCGGCGGGCCCCGTGCGGGCGACCAGCGCGAGGCGCAGGAAGTCCTGGGGGCGCGAGCGGTTCTCGTACAGGCGCAGCCCCTGCAGGGTCCACAGGGCCAGGTCCAGGTCGCCGTCCCCGTCCACGTCGAGCGGGCAGGCGGCGCGGCCGTCGAGGGTCGCGTCCAGGCCGTAGACGTAGGCGCCGTCCGCGAAGGGCGCGTCCGCGGGCGCCGGCTCGCCGGCCAGGGGTGCGCCGGGGTTGAGGTAGAGGCGGTCGTGCTGGTGTCCGCTGAACGAGCCCTCGAAGGGCTGGCCGGCGTTGACGTCGCGGCTGGTCTCGCCGCGCTCGAGGAAGGCGGCGTCGGCGACGACCTGGCGCCAGTAGTGCGAGTTCCAGTCGGGCCGGCGCGGGTCGCGGTGGGAGGCGAAGCCGTTGGTGACGAACAGGTCCCGGTCGCCGTCGCCCTCGACGTCGAAGAAGACGCAGCCCCAGGCCCAGCCGGCGTCGTTGACGCCGCGCGACACGCCGCTCTCGCTCCAGTCCGCGTCCGTGCCCGCGCGCTCGTAGAGCATGTTGCCCTGGGCGATGGTCTCGACGCGCTGCTGCATCGTGTCCGAGTAGCCGTGGACCCGGCGCGCGAGGGGGCCGAGGCGCGTGCCCTCCGCCGCGGACATGTTCGAGATATACAGGGCCAGGCGTCCATCGTTCCCGATGTCCGCCAGGGCGACGCCCATGGTGTAGGCGCTGACCCCGCCCAGCCCGGCCTCCCGTCGCCCGTCGAAGTGGCCTTGCCCGTCGTTGCTCCAGAGCCGGTTGGGTCCGAAGTCGTTGCCCTCGAAGAGATCGACGTCGCCGTCCTCGTCCAGGTCGAAGGCCAGGGCGACGTAGCTGTACTGGGTGCCGGAGAGGCCGCGCTCGCGGGCCTCCTCGCGGAAGACGAGGTCACCCTGGTTGACGAACAAGAGGTTGCGGCTGGCGTCGTGGGCCTCGACCGTGTTGTAGCGCTCGCCGCGTGAGTTCTGGTCGCCGTAGACGGCGAGGAACAGGTCGAGGTCTCCGTCGCCCTCGATGTCGAGGGGCGTGATCGACTGCACCGCGATGCGCCGCAGGCCGACGGGGTTCTCGAAGTCGAGGGCCGCAGGAACCCGCGCCCAGGCGCCGCTGCTCTCAGAGCCCCCCGCGAGCCCCGCACTCCCCGGGGCCGCGCTGCGCGAGTACAGGCCGATCGAGGCGCGCTGCCCCGCGTACTCGACCACGCTCGAGCCGACCAGCTCCTCCAGCCCGTCCCCGTCCAGGTCGAGGAACAGGCAGAAGCTGGGGCTGTTCACGGGCGCGTCGATCGGCGTGTCGCGCAGCACGAAGCCGCCGCGCCCGTCGTTCAGGAAGAGCTGGGTGGCCTGCTCCGCGCGGGTGGCGAGCAGGTCGGGGAAGCCGTCGCGGTTCCAGTCGATGGCGGAGAGCCCGCCCAGGGCCAGGGTGCGGTGGGTGTCGACGAAGCCCTGCAGGATCTCGGCGTTCTCGGCCGAGTCGTGGAAGGAGAGGCCGCTGGAGGCGCTGATGTCGGCGAAGGTCTCGCCGCTGTACTGGACCCGCGTACCGGCGCTCAGCTCGAAGCGTCCCAGGCGGAAGGGCCCGCCGGGTTCGCGACGCAGCTCGCAGGCGCCCTGCAGGGAGAGATCGAGGGCCGCGCTGCCCGCGCCGGACGCGATGCGCAGCGAGACCTGTCCCGTGGCGCGCAGGCCGTCGAGGGCCAGGAACAGGCGCGGCAGG
>JAJFFA010000636.1 GCA_021776885.1 Planctomycetota bacterium | reverse complement strand
AGGGAACCTCGACCCTCTGGGCCACGGAGTGGGGCACTTCCGAGCTGGCGGACTTCCCCCTGACGCGCGCCGTCGCCTCGGCCCTGCGCTTCCGCGGCGTGCTCGGGACGCACATGCACTCGCACCCCCAGGGCACCCTGGTCGTGCCGGTCTTCCGCTGCGAGAAGCGCGCGGGCAGCGGCCGCCCCGGGCGCTTCGACCCGGTCTTCCTGACGGGCCCCGAGACGGGCAGCCTGGGCTTCCAGGCGATGATCCACCGCGCCATCGATCCGCCCGCGGACTCGCTCCTGTTCGGCTGGCAGCTCGGGTCCGACGGGCTACCCGCCGATGCCACCACGCCGGGGCAGACCATCGCGGCCTCCGACCTGCAGGACTACCTCGAGGTCGACCAGTACTCCTTCGCCTTCGACCAGGCCTCGCCGGTGCCCATGGCCATCGGCACGGTCAATGGCTTCCAGGGCCTCGACACGGAGTGGGACACGCGCAACCTCGCGCGCCTGCTCAAGTTCCCTTCGGGCGAGCGCCCACGCACCGTCAACCGCGTCGGACTGGGGACCTCGGCCGGTGGTGCGACCAACCTGGACGTGCCCGCCGCCATCATCGACGAGGTGGTCTTCGGCACGACGCGCTTCGGCCAGAACACGCGCGGTGTGGCCAGCGAGTTCGCCAGCCAGGGCGGCCAGCTGCAGCTCTCCGTCGCGCTCCCGATCGACGGCACCCTGGCCGTCTGCCTGCCGCGCCAGCTGCAGCTTCCGCGTGCCCTGTACCCAGCGCCGGGCAGCTCGTTCATCGACGACATCCCCGACACCGGCGGCCTGCTGGCCATCGGCGACGAGATCCTGGCCTTCGAGCGCCGCGACAGCACGGGCCAGTTCCTGCTCGCCACCGGCGGCCGCGGCCTGCTCGGCACGCGCCCCGGGCCCCACGCCATCGGCGAGGCCGTGAGCTGGCTCGAGCACATTCCGACCACGGTGCTGGTCGCGCCCCTCTCGGGCGACGACGCCACGATCGCGGTCAAGAGCCTCGACGGCTTCCCGAGCCAGGGCACGCTCTTGATCGGTGAGGAGCTGCTGCACTACACGCGTCAGCGCGCCGGCGCCTTCGAGATGCCCCGTGCCAGCTCGGTGCCCGGCGCCCAGGACGCCAAGGGACCGGGGCTCTTCCGCGGGCGCTTCGGCACCGTGGCCGCGGGGCACATTCCCAACACGGCGGTGATCCTGTTCCCCGCGCGCTACCTGGACCGCTGGGCGGAGCGCGCCGAGGGTCCGGACCTGTCCTACTTCGGCTTCGACCTCGATCAACCCGGGGCCTTCTGGCAGTCGTACTTCTGGGAGTGGGAGCCGGCCGCCGCGGCGGGCGCGTCGATCGGAATGCTGCTGCGCACCGACCCGCGGGTGCCCTGGGATGCGGATCCGGACCTGACCCCGGGCCTCGACGTGACCTGGGCCGACTCCGCCGCTGGGGGAGAGATTCCGATCCTGGCCCAGTCGGACCGCATCGAGTGGCGCGCCTTCGTGCGCTACGACCCGGGCGCCTTCGACCTGGCCACGGGCTTCTCCCACGCCTGGCGCGAGACGCCGCGGCTGCGGCGCATCGGCGCCTCGTTCCTCGCCCCGGGTCGAATCCTGAGGAGCGTGGAGCGATGAGCGTCCAGCGTAGCGAGCGCCGCGTGACGCGCGGCTTCACCCTGACCGAGCTCCTGCTGGCGGTGGCCCTGTCCTCCGTGGTGGTGCTGGCCGTCTTCCGCCTGGTCGACGTCTCCCTCTCCCTGTGGAGCAAGGGCGAGCTGCGCCGCGGGTTGGTCGAGCAGACGGCCGGAGCGCTCGAGCTCTTCAGCGCCGATCTGCGCGCCCTGCACGGCGGGCAGAAGGGCGACCTGCTCGTCGAGTGGACACCCGTCGACGCCGACGCGGACGGCCTGCGCGAGCGCGCCTGGCCGCGGCTGCGCATGGTGCGCCAGGCCTCGCGCGCCGAGCTGGCGCGCATCGTGCAGCGCCGCGCCCAGGACCAGGCGCGCGAGGTGCTGGCCGACGAGCAGGCCAGCCCCGAAGACCAGGTCGCCGCCCGGCGCGTCCTCGAGGGCCTGATCGAGGGCACCCCGGCCGGCGGCCTGGTCGAGGTCGTCTGGGCCGTCCTGCCCGCGCCGCGGGACTCGGGGCCGCCGTGCGAGGGCGTGCTCTGGCGCGGCGTGCGCCGCTCGAACGAAGAGGGCACCGGCGAGCGCAGCTCCTTCTTCGCCCCGGGCTTCTTCGATGCCTCGGGGCGCCCTCCAGTAGGTGCCCTGGACGAGGTCAGCGGCGGCGTGCTGTGGTTCGGCCTCGAGTTCGCGACCCAGACCTCGATCGTGCACGACGGCTGGCGCCTGGGGCCCGAGCTGGCCGACGCCAGCGCGAGCTGGGACGCCTGGGATCTCGCGCGACCCGACAGCAGCCTGCACGAGTGGAACGAGCCGGGCGCCGGCATGCCCAAGGTCGACAGGACTCCGGCCCTGCCGCGGCGCGTGCGCATCACCCTCGAGTTCGAGCGCGAGCGCGACCGCGAGCGCCGCTCACGCCTCTCCCTGCCCCTCGACGCGGTCCAGGCCACCCTGGTGGTCGACGACGGCACGCGCATTCCCGCCCCGGGATCCTTCGTGCTGGTCGGCGCCGAATGGATGCAGGTCACCGCCGTCAACGGCGAGCGCATCGGCGTGCGCCGCGGCGTACGGGCCAGCGCGCCCTTCCCGCACGACGCGGGCGAGGTGGTGCACTGGGGCCTGTCCGCCGTCACAGAAGTGCGCGTCCCCGCGTACACGGATGACTGGAGAGTGGAATGAAGGCTCCGCGTTCGAGCGCCGGCTTCACCCTGATCGAGGTCGTCCTGGCCATGGGCGTGCTCGTCCTGGGCATGACCATGTTGATCTCGCTGTTCACCTTCGGCGCGGCCCTGTCGCGTACGGCGGAGCTGCGCACCGCCGCGGCCTCGGCCATCGATGCGGTGATGGCGGACCTGGAAGAGACCCTGTTTCCGATCGATGAGGAGACGGGCGAGGTGGGCGAGCCCGAGCCCATCGTCGAGCGGCCGGTGCCCGGCTCGCCGGGCGTGGTCTACAGCGCCGAACCCGTACCCAATCCCGACGAGCCCCGCGAGTACCGCGTCGAGATCGTGATGACCTGGAAGAGCTCCGGGGTGCGCCGCGCGCGCACCTTCGAGACCCTGATGCTGCGCGAAATTCCCTTTGGCGAGCGCATGCGCCGGCGCTTCGTCGAACGGACCTTGCGCTAGACAAGCAAGAAACTGCGACAGACATGATTCAACCCAAAGTCACCCTGGCCACCCTGGCCGCTCTGCTCCTCAGCAGCCTCCCGCTGCTTGCCCAGGGGCCCCTGGCTGTGCCTGAGGACGTGCTCATGCTGCGCCTCGCGGATGGCAGCATCCGCTGGGGCAGCATCGACGAGCACGACCCGGAGGGTGTGCGCTTCCGCCTGCTCGAGCACGGCGGGGCGGTGCGCGTCAGCTGGAGCCTGATGGACCCGACCCAGGAGCAGGAGCTGCGCGACCGCTTCGGCTACGTCGACGTCTCGTCGGAGGAGCTGACCATCGACGCCGAGCGCCTGGTCCTGGCCGACGGCGGCGAGCTGATCGGCGTGATCCTGTCCCGCGAAGGGGACAACTTCCTGGTCAAGTCGGACGGCAACCTGCAGGCCATCCCCAAGGTGCGGGTGAAGAGCATCTCGGGCGGCGTGCGCGTCGCGGCCCTCGACGTCTATACGCGCGAGGAGATCTACGCCCAGGAGCGGGCGCGCACCCCCGAGGACAGCGCCGTCGCCCAGCTCGAACTGGCGCGCACCTGCGAGCGCATCCTCGACTTCGGCCACGCCGTCGAGCACTACCGCGCGGCGCGCGCGCTGGACCCTGACGAGTCGGCCCAGGAGGTCGACTTCGCCCTGGAACGCGCCGTGGTCAAGGCCGCGCAGCAGGAGCAGATCGACTACCTGCGCCAGGTGGACACCCTGCGCAAGCGCCAGGACTTCGACCGCGCCCTGGCGCTCCTGGCCGAGTTCCCCACGCGCTTCCAGGACTCGCCCCTGACCCTGGACGCGCGCAAGAAGGAGGAGTACGTGCTCAAGGCGCGGGACGAGGCCGTGCGCGGCCTGGTGCAGAGCCGCTGGCACTACTGGCTCGAGCGCCTGGCGCGGGATGCGGCCAAGACCCTGTCCTACGACGAGGCCGTGGCCTACGCCGGTGAGCAGCTCGGGCAGGACATCCGCCAGCGCGTCGAGGACGACGTCAAGAAGCGCCTGACCGACGCGGTTCAACTCGAGGACGTCGAGCGCTTCTGGGCCACGCGCCGCAAGCTGCGCTACCGCGTGGCCTCCTTCGGCCTGGGCACCTGGATCCTGGGCGAGGAGGGGGCCCACGCGGGTACCGACACTGCCGAAGTCGATGACAAGCCGGTGGTGAGCCAGAAGGACAAGGAGCGCAAGGATCTCGAGGAGAAGATCAAGCGCTTCCTCGAGAACCAGGAGCGCACGCGCAAGGCGCGCAGCGGGGCGGACGACGGCGAGGACACCCAGGCCTTCTGGAACACCTTCCCGGTCAACAACCGCGCCCAGTGGATCCGCGCGACCTACGTCGAGAACTCCGGTGACGTCGAGCTGCGCGGGCACCCGACTCTGACCAACTGCTCGAGCTGCGGCGGGCGCGGCGCGCGCGAGGTCATCCTCTCCTCGGGGACCGGGGGCGGGAACCCCGGCTCGGACCTGAAGAAGTGCAGCGTCTGCCGCGGTGTCGGCGTGGTGCGTCGGGTCTACTACCGCTGATGCAGAAGCGAATGATGCCTGCCGCTCTCCTCGCCCTCGTCCTCGCTCTGGCCGCCTGCGGCACGGCGCCGGTGCGCCGCTCGCCCTCGACGCCGCCGCCGGGCGCGGCTCCCCAGACCGCCGCCGGTTCTGCGCGGACCCAACCCGGGGCAGTGGCGGCGGTACCGGCCGCCGCCGTGGTGGCGCGGGTCGGCGAGCACGAGATCCCGGCGGGCGAGCTCCTGGCCCGCTGGCTGCACCGCGAGAGCCGCGCCGTGCGCGGCTACGTCGAGGAGCTGGTGCTCTCGTCCCTGGTGCGCGGCGAGGCCGAGCGCCTCGGCATCCAGCTGCCCCCCGGCGAGCTGCCAGCCCTGGTCGAGGAGTCGGTGCAGCGGCTCGAGGCGGAGCTGGCCCAGCTCGAGGGTGCGCCGACCCTCGACCAGCACGTGCTGCGCCTGGGGCTGGACCCGGCCACCTACCGCCGGCGCCTGGCGGAGGATCGCCAGATCGACCTGCTCGCCGGGCGCTGCGTGCGCGCCTGGATGCTCTCTTCGGAGCGGGCGGAGGTGCGCGTGATCATCGTCACCGACGAGCAGGGCGAAGCGGGGGTCGAGGCCGTGCGCGAGGCCCTGGCCGCGGGCGAGGCCTTCGCCGAGGTGGCGACGCGCTTCTCGAACGAGGAGTCGGGTCAGGACGGCGGCCGCATCCCGCCGGTCGTGCGTGGCCCGACGGCCCTCTCCCAGCTGGCCTTCTCCACCCCGGTGGGGCAGGTGGGCGGACCCGTGTACGAGCTGGACCGCTGGCTCTTCCTGCACGTCGACGGGCGCCCGGAGCCCCTGACCGGGAGCTGGACGGAGATCGGTGCCGCGGTCGAGGCCAGCCTGGCGCAGCGCGCGATCGAGGACCCCGAGTACTGGCAGTGGAAGAGCGCGATGATCGAGCGCTACCAGGTCGA
>JAJFFA010000635.1 GCA_021776885.1 Planctomycetota bacterium | reverse complement strand
CCGCGCGAGAGCCTCCCGCGCGACGAAGGCGTTGAACGGGGGCACCTGGGTCGCCGCCAGCCCGAAGCGCCCGAAGGAGTCGTCCGGGACGATGCGCGCGACCGACAGGCGCAGGGCCAGGGACAGGTCCTCCGTGTCGGCGAAGGCCGCGTCGCGCGGCATGGGGCTGGGCTTCTCGACGCGCACCAGCACCTCGCCCCCCTCGGCCACGGAGAGCTGGGTCGCGAGGCGCTGGCTCAGGAAGACCTCGCCCTTGCCCGGCGGCTCGAGCTCGCCGGCGCCGGCGGCCAGGGACAGGAAGCGCTCGTCGATGCCGTAGACCGAGACCTGGTTCGCGCGCCGCGCGCCCCCCTCGGCAGAGACCACGCCGCGCAGGGCGACCACGGGTGCGACGACGACCTCCGCCCCTAGCCGCTCTTCGAGTTCGCTGGCGAGCTCCGCACGCGGGAAGCGATCCCCCGCCACCAGGGCGGCGTCCGCCCCCCCCAGACGCGCCAGGGCCTGGGCGCGCAGGGTGCCGCGCACCGAGTCCCCGACCACCAGTGCGCCGACCAGCACCGTGGCCGACAGGGCCGCCCCGAGCACAACGCCCAGGTGACGACGCCAGAAGAAGCGCGCACCGCTGCGCGCCAGGGCGGCGACGCTGCTCGTCACGTCGACGTGGCTCCGGGTTCCGCGGAGGGGACCTGGGCCGGCACGAGGCGCCCCGCCTCGAGGGACAGGATGCGCTGCATGCCCCGCGCCAGGTCGACGGAGTGGGTCACGACGATCGACGTCACGCCCTCCTCGGTGTTCAGCTCGGCCAGCAGGCGCGCCATGGTCTGCGACGCCACGCGGTCGAGGGCACCGGTGGGCTCGTCCGCGAGCAGCAGCCGCGGGCGGGTGGTCAGGGCGCGCACCAGGGCCACGCGCTGGCACTCGCCCCCCGACAGCTCGCCCGGGCGGTGCTCGAGGCGACTGGACAGGCCGACGCGCTCGAAGAGGGCGCGCGCGCGCTCGCGCGCCTCGCGCCGCTCCTCGGCCGAGTGGTGCACCAGGGTCGGAACCAGGGCGTTCTCGAGGGCGGTGCACTGGGGCAGCAGGTGGTGCGACTGGAACACGAAGCCCAGCTCGCGCCCGCGCAGCCGGGCGCGGCCCACGTCGTCGAGGCTCGCCAGGTCCGTACCCGCGACCCGAATCGTCCCGGCATCGGGGGTGTCGAGGGCGCCGATGAGCTGCAGCAGGGTGCTCTTCCCGGACCCCGAAGGTCCGATGATCGCCACCGACTCGCCGCTCTGCACGACCAGATCGACGGACTCGAGCACGCGCGTCGCGGAGCGCGCGTCCCCGTCCGCAGCGGACGCAACCGGGGCACCCGGCCGTCCGTAGCCCTTGGCGACCCCGGCCAGCTCGACCAGAGGCGCCGTATCGCCTTGCCCTGCCATCAGCGCGGCTCGGCCGCCGGCTGCTCGACGGCGGCTGCGGGTTTGGCCGCCGCCGGCGCCGGCTTGTAGAGCGTGACCAGGGTGCCGCCGAGGGCGGCCAGCAGGATGCCGATGAAGAACGGCGCACGGATCGCCGACAATCCGCCGGCCGGCGGGTGCCAGGTCAGGGTGACCACCGCGTTCACGATCGGCGCCCCGGCGAAGATGATCGACATGACCACCGCAGGCTGCCCCTTGGCGCCGAAGGCGAGCAGCACGCAGAAGGCGCCGATCGCCCCCACCGTGCCGGCCACGAGGGACCAGACGATGCCCTTGGTGGGCATGTCCCAGCTGGCGCCGTTGGCGATCAGCAGCCCCAGGGGCGCGAAGACGGCGATCAGCAGGTAGGCCACGCCGACCCACAGGAACGCCTTGTAGCGGCCGTTGGCCGGATCGCCCATCGAGACCTGGCCGGCGTGCAAGAACACGCCGTACAGGCCCCAGCTCGCGACGGTCATCAGGGCGAAGGTCAGCCAGAGGTTCGAGGACGATCCACTTGTGGGCATGGGACTCAGGAGGGGTCTTCGGGGGGGGCGACTTCGAGTCGCTCGGTGATCACGGAGGGCACGTCGGCGGAGCGCAGGGGACCCTCGGGGGTGTCGCGCGTCACGCAGGCGACGGACAGGGCGCCGCGGGCCACAGGCTCGCCCGCGAGGGGGTCCTGGCCCTCGCTCAGGGGCCCGTGGAAGCTGAAGTCGTAGGACAGCGACGACTTGCCGATGCGCCGCACGGCCAGGCGCACGGCGAAGCGCTCGGGGTAGGTCAGGGGCCGGCGGTAGTCGCAGTCGGCGTGGACGCGGGCGAAGCCCACGCGCTCGTGGGTCGTGCCGCGGTGCAGCTGGATGCCCAGGGAGCGGAAGAAGGCATGCTCGGTCTCCTCCATCCAGCGGAAGAACTGGGCGAAGTGCACGATCCCGGCCATGTCGGTGTCGGCGAACTCGACGCGGCTCTCCCGAACGAACTCGTGGGGCATGGGGGCAGACTAGCGAGTCGCTGCAGGGGGGACGAGGGCGGCGATCACGCGCTCGAGGCCCTGGGCCATGTGGGCGGTGGTGAAGCGCTGTTCGAGGGCGCTGCGCCCGGCGCGGCCGAGGGCCCGGCCCTGCTCGGGATCCTCGAGCAGCTGGGACAGTCCCCGGGCCAGGTCGCTCGCATCGTCGGGCTCGACCAGGAGCCCCGCGCCGCTGGCCTCGAGCAGCTCGGGGAAGGCGGCGCAGCGCGGCTGCACCACGGGCACCCCGGAGGCGAAGGCCTCGAGCAGGTAGAGCCCGAAGGACTCGCCGTAGGTGGCCGGGACCGAGAGCACGTCGGCGCGCGCCAGGAGCGCCAGCTTCTCGGCGCGGGTGGCATTGGGGAAGAAGGCCGAGCGCTCGGTCAGGCCGGCGCTGGCCAGCCTGGCGCGCTGCTGGGCGACGTAGGCGCGGTCCTCGGCCAGCTCGACCCCGAGCACCTCGAGGCGCGCCTGCGGGAAGCGCGGAGCCAGCTGGCAGAAGGCCTCGACCAGGGTGTGCAGCCCCTTGTCCGGACACATGCGCGCGACGTAGGCCAGGGTCGGCGCCCCGCTCCCGGCCGGCTTCTGGGGCGGAAAGCCCGCGGGGTCGATCCCGTTGTGCACGACGTGCAGGCGCGCGGGGTCGAGCTCGAGGCGCTGGGCCAGGTGTTCGCCGTACCAGCGGCTGACCGGCACGAAGGCGTCGACGTCGGCGGCGCGCTCGGCGATCCCGTTCCAGGCCTGGCTGCGGAAGGGCTCCGGCAGGGAGTCGAGGAAGGGCGCCTCGCCCTGCATCGAGCAGACGATGCGCGCCCCGGTCGCCTCGCGCAGCAGGCGCAGGATCCCGATCAACAGCACGTTGGAGACCACGATCACGTCCGGCCGATCGTGGGTCAGGAACTCGGCCAGGCGCTCGATCTCGTGCCGCTGGCGTCCGTGGTCGCCGCGCACCATGGAGACGGTCATGCGGCCCAGGTCGCGGGCGCTGGTCATGTTCGCCCGGCGGCTGGCCCAGCGCAGCAGGCCGGGTCGGTCGAGCGCCCGCGCGGCGAAGCCGGGCAGGAAGCGCAGCAGGGGCAGGCGGTCCTGCAGCCAGACGTTGATGCCGCCCAGCTGCACCTCGCTGCGCGCTGCGGGCTCGGTCTCCTCGAGCACGAAGGGCAGGTACAGGGGCGTGACGTGGGCGTCGTGCCCGCGCTCCAGCAGCGCGTGGCCCAGGGCGTTGTCCCGCAGGCAGCTGCCGCAGAAGAAGCTGCCGGTGCCGGGGGTCAGGAGCGCGATGCGGTGCGCGGGACCGAAGCGCTCCTGCACCTGCGCGGTGGCCTCCGACGCGGCATCTGACGCGAACTGGCCGTCGGCGCTCGACTCAGGCGTAGCGTGCATTGCGGTGGGGCTCCTCGAAGAAGTCCCAGAGCAAGCGATCGATCTCGAACAGCCCGGAGCGCGTGACCTCCACGCCCGCCTCGGTCACGCGCAGATAGCCGTCGGCCTCGTGGCGTCCCAGGGCGCTGGCAAAGTGCTCGCGCACGTCCACGCCGAACTTGTCCTGGAAGTAGCGTGCCTCGATGCGCCCGAGCTTCATCTGCAGCACGAACTCGCGGATCAGGCGCTCCTCGGCGTTCAGGGCCAGGGCGCGGGTGATCGGCAGCTCGCCGGCCTCGACCCGCGCGACATACGGCTCGTAGGCGTGCTCGTTCTGGAAGTGCACGCCGCCGATGTGCGAGAAGGACGAGACGCCCAGTCCGAGCAGATCCGCGCCACGCCACAGGGCGTCGCGGTACAGGAAACCCGCCGCACTCGGCTTGCACGCCGTGTAGGCGCTGCCCAGCTCATAGCCGTCCTTCTCGAGGGCGGCGAACGCCTCGTCCGCCCAGCGACGCTTGGTCTCCCAGTCGGCCACCGGTGCGACCTCTTCTCCGCCGTCCTTCATGCGCCGGTAGATCGTCGTGTTGTACGGCACCTCCATCTGGTAGATGGTCACGCACTCGGGCGAGAGTTCGAGGGTCTTCTCGACACAGTGGCTCCAGTTCGCCTCGGTCTCCCCCACCATACCCGCGATCAGGTCGATATTGATCTGGTCGAAGCCCGCGTCGCGGGCCCATTGATAGGCGCGGTAGATCTCGTCCGTGCGGTGGGCGCGGTTGTTCAGCTCGAGGATCTCGGCGTTGAAGTTCTCGACGCCCAGGGAGAGGCGCGTCACGCCGAGCTGCTTCAGGAGCTCGACCTTGTGCTGCTGCAGGGTGCCCGGTTCGCACTCGAAGGCGACCTCGACGGACTTCTCCCAGGAGAGCCGCGACTTGAGGCCTTCGAACAGGGTCGTCAGTTGCTCCGACGAGAGGTACGAGGGCGTGCCGCCCCCGAAGTAGATGAAGTCGGGGGTGCGCCCGGCCAGGAAGGCCTGGTCCAGGTAGCGGTCGAGCTCGGCCAGGACGGCGTCGAGGTAGCGCCGCACCTCGCGTCCGTTCTTGTCCGTATAGACCTTGAAGTAGCAGAAGTCGCAGCGCTTGCGGCAGAAGGGCAGGTGCACGTACAGCCCCAGGGGCGTCCCCGCCTGGGGCGGCCGCGCCAGGGCCGCTTGGGCAGCGGGAATGCCCGCCTCGCTCCAGGCGGAGAAGGGCGGGTAGTTGGCAACGAAGTAGTTGCCCGCGGTCGTCGCGGCCGCAGCGGCCTTCGGGTCGGGGTCAGCCATTGTGATCGTCGCCGCTCGAGTCGTCGGCGCCGTCGGCGGCCGCCGGGCCGAAGCAGTACACGCGCCCGTCGTTGGCGCCGATGATGATGTGCCCGTCCACGACGGCCGGGGACGAGTACACGCCGCGGCCGATCTCGTAGGACCAGCGCTCCGCGCCGTCCTCGAGGGCGAAGACGTACACGCGCCCGTCGCCCGAGGCGGCGACCACGGCGTCCCCCGCGATTACGGGCGAGGAGTCGACCTTGCGCCGCGTCTTCTGGACCCAGAGCTTCTCCCCCGTCGCCCGGTCGACGCAGAGC
>JAJFFA010000634.1 GCA_021776885.1 Planctomycetota bacterium | reverse complement strand
CTTCGGTGGGCGCCAGGACGCCGCCGAGACCTTCTACTCGTACTCCAGCTTCACGACCCCCCCGACGGTGTTCCGCTACGACATCGCCGCGGGGACGAGCACGGTCTTCCGGCGGCCGGAGCTGGACTTCGACTCCGAGCTCTACGTCACCAACCAGGTCTTCTACGAGAGCGAGGACGGGACCCGCATCCCGCTCTTCCTGACCCACCGGAAAGACATCGAGCCCACGGGCGACGTGCCCACCATTCTCTACGGCTACGGCGGCTTCGACATCTCGATGCGCCCCGGCTTCAGCACCACGACGGCCCTGTGGCTCGAGATGGGTGGCCTGTGGGCGGTGGCCTGCCTGCGCGGTGGCGGCGAGTACGGCCGGGACTGGCACCTGGCGGGCACGCGCGAGCGCAAGCAGAACGTCTTCGACGACTTCCATGCCGCGGCCGAGTACCTGATGGACAGCGGCTGGACGCGCACCTCGCGCCTCGCCATCCACGGCGGCAGCAATGGCGGGCTGCTGGTCGGTGCCTGCATGACCCAGCGCCCGGAGCTGTACGGCGCAGCCCTGCCCGCTGTCGGCGTCCTCGACATGCTGCGCTATCACAAGTGGACCATCGGCTGGGCCTGGGCCTCCGACTACGGCACCTCCGACGAGGCGGACATGTTCTCCGTGCTGCACGGCTACTCGCCGCTGCACAACCTCGAGCCGGGTGCGCACTACCCGGCGACCCTGGTCACCACCGCGGACCACGACGACCGCGTCGTACCGGGGCACAGCTTCAAGTTCGCTGCCGAGCTGCAGCATGCCCAGGCCGGGCCCGCGCCGACCCTGATCCGCATCGACACTCGGGCCGGCCACGGAGCGGGGCGCTCGACCAGCCAGCAGATCGAGGAGGCGGCGGACCGCTACGCGTTCCTGGTGCGGGTGCTGGGCATGGAGGTCGAGCTCCGGCCGCGCCCGTAGCGCGGGGCCCCTGGACGGCGGGGAGGGGCTGCGAAGGCCGGCCAGGGCTCATCCTGGGCCCCTGGGAGGGGGTGAAGCCGGTCTTAAAAAACCTTCACCTGTGTGGCGGATCGCTGCTACGATCAAGCCTGCCGGAAGGCCAGTCCCGGAAAACGGGTCCTCATCCCCTCGAGGATCCGCCGCAGGGACCAGCCCTCCATGGAAGGGTCACTTAGGAGCACGGCGAAAGCCGTGGCGGCGGGTGGGGCGATCCACCCGCCGCCGTCCTCCTCGCGCTAACCCCTCATGCGCAAGGAGGAGACCCCCCGAGGCACCGCGACGCGGGCGGGCGTGCGTTCCGCCGCCCGCGTCGCACATTCCTTGGCTCAGCAGCCGTAGGCCTTGGCTCAGCAGCCGTGGGCCTCGGCTCAATAGCCGTAGGGCCCGGGCTCGACCAGGGACAGGCGCACCGCTGCCGCCGCCAGGCCCCCGGCGACCAGGGCCGGAATCCAGGCCGAGCGACGACCCGTACCTCCCCCGCGCGCAAGCCAGCCCGCCTGGGTGGCGAGCAGGAGCAGGAGCGCGGCGCTCCAGGGCAGCTGGGCGTAGTGGTTGCCGAGCAGGACCAAGCCCCCGAGCACCCAGGCCAGGGGCAGCGAGGCTCCGATCAGCCCTTGCCGCTCCGGGCGCCAGAGGCAGGTCACCAGGGCGCCGCCGGGGACGCAGGCGAGGGCGCCGAGCAGCAGGGCAGCGCTACCCCAGGATTGGGCCAGGGCCAGGGCTGCGCCGACGAAGGCCGCCAGCCAGGCGGCCGGGGCGGCGGGACCGCGGCGACGGCCCGTGGCCGCGGCGCAGGCCAGGAAGGCGAGGCCGCCCGCGAGCAGGGAGGCGAAGCGCGTGATGCGCTCGCTGCCCTCCCAGTGGTGCTCGAGGAACACGCGCAGAGCCAGGGCCAGGAACACGGACAGGCCCATGCCCTGCACGACGTACGCGCGCGCCGCGTGGCGTTCCGCTGCACCCGCGAGCCACCAGGCGGCGGAGGCCAGGGGCACGGCCAGGGCCAGGTAGTGCTGGGCTTCCCGCGGCGGCCAGGGCCAGCGCCCACCCTCGAGCACGAGGTAGCTCGCCAGCCAGGCCAGGCCGACCGTCGCGGCTCCGCTCCAGGCACTGCGGGCGGAGGGGGCGGCGACGAAGGGCCGCTGGCCGTAGGCGGTGCCCAGGGCAGCGATCAGGAAGCCCGCCAGAAGCGGCAGGAGGCTCATGCGCGGATCATTTGTCGCGCGCGCCCTCGATCCCCAGGTGCAGGGTGATCGCGTTGGAGAGCATGTCGTCGGGGAACTTCTCGCCGACGTTGAAGTCGAGTCGGTTTAAGCTGAACGAGCCACCGAAGCCGGCGCGGTAGCCCAAGCGCACGCCGCGGTCGCCGCTGCCCAGCAGCTCCATCTCCGCCTCAACGGGCTTCTTGACGCCGTGGAAGTCGAGGGTGCCCAGCACCTTGTAGGTGCCGTCCCCGGTCTTCGTGATCGTATCGGACTCGAAGACGATCTTCGGGAACTGGGTGGCGTTGAAGAAGTCGGGGTTCTTGACGTGGCCGTCGCGCTGCTCGCTGTTCGTGTCGACGCTGTCGGCGTCGATCTCGACCCGCACCGAGCTGTTGGCCGGGTCCTCGTCGATCACGAAGACGCCTCCGATGCTGTTGAAGCGGCCGAAGAAGGGCGAGACGCCGAGGTGGACGATCTCGAAGAACACGCTCGAGTGGGCACCGTCGATGTGGTAGCTGCCGTTCTGGACCGGGGCGGGGACGGGGGACACGGCGGCGGCGGGGCCGACGGCCGTCAGGGCGGCGGCGGCGCTGCCGAGGACGAGGAGCGATGAGAGCAGCGTGGTCGTAGGGCGCATGGCGATCTGGATGGGGCGGCGCGGAGGTGCTCCACGCGGGAGTTCGGTTCTCGGGGTCGGGGGGGCGACGGCGACAAGTTTGCCGTAGCCGCAGTCCTAGCCGCTACCACGGGCCCCTTCCAACCCCTTATCCTCCGCGCGTCGCCCCTCGCCTCCCCCATCGCGGCGCCCCCCCCCCGCCCCTGCCCCCCCGTTGGGTAGGTGAGAACGCCGGCGACTAGGCCAGGCCGGGGTACCCGGCCACCGGGTGGGGGCCCACTTGCAACCCAGGGGC
>JAJFFA010000633.1 GCA_021776885.1 Planctomycetota bacterium | reverse complement strand
CACATCTGCGCGCGGGTGCCGAAGTCCTCCATGCGCAGGTCACCGCCGAGGGGCAGCGAGTGGTAGCCGCCGTACCACTCGATCTGACCGCCCGAGAAGTACACGTCGTAGAGCGCGCGCTTGCGCAGATCGTCGGCGTTCGTGTTGGTCAGGCCGGTGTGGTACGGGTTGTTCTCGTCCATGTCGAGAACCCACTTGTGCCCCGCCGCGGCCGAGTTGGCGCGCCAGGTCTCGACGTGGTCGCCGGCCTGGTCGGGGTTGTACTGGATCGAGGTGGCGCTGAAGAGCGGGTTGCCCGCCAGCGCCTGGTAGTCCTGGAAGTTGTTCGGGTGCGTGTGCACCGTGATCGGGTGGTCGTACGGATCGATCGAATCGATGAACTCCGCGAACTCGATCAGCTTGGAGACCGAGTAGTCGTTCTCCTCCGAGAGGTTCCACTTCAGCGCCAGGGCGTGCCCGAAGCGCGCGATCAGCTCACGGAAGAAGAGCTTGCGCTCGACTCCGAGGTTGCCGTTGTCCAGCCAGTTCTCGTTCGGCGACTCGGTCTCGGCCAGCACGACGTGCAGCATGACGCCGTTGCGCTGTGCGTGGTCGAAGACCTGGTTCCACTGGTGCATGCGCGAGATGTCGTAGTGGCACTTGTTGAACTCGGAGTTCGCGCCACCCAGGAAGGGGTACGTGTCCTGGCCGTCCCCGCCCAGGTTCATGGGCAGGAAGTAGACCGAGTTGACGTGCTTCTTCCCGAGGTAGTTGAGGGCGCCGATGATGCCCTTGGAGTTCTGCCCGGTGCTGTTCTCCCAGTACGGGTCGCCCAGCTGCCAGTCGGTCGTGTGGCCAGCGTACTCGTGCACGATGCCCACGCCGCCGTGGTCCTGGACGTCGTCGAAGCCGTGGTAGGCCAGGAAGTTCTCGGGGCTATCCGTGCCGCCCTTGATGAAGTAGCTGCCGTCGCGGAACTTCAGGTAGTGCTCGCCGACGTACTCGAGGCGTCCCTGGGACTGGAAGCCCTCGGACGCGGGGTCGAGCTTCATGACGTAGAAGTTCCCCTGGGCGCCGTCGAAGTGCGAGGCCGAGCCGCCGTTGACCCCCGGGCTGAGGGCCACGCCGGTACCGGCGCGGAAGCTGACCTCGTAGGTCCAGATGCCGCCCATGTCGGGGGTGAAGCGCGTACGCCAGACGTCGCCGGCGTCGCCGCCCTCGCCGTCACCGTCGAAGAAGCCGTGGACGCGGTACTCCTGCCCCTCGGGACCCGTGAAGGTCGTGATCATGCGGAAGTCGAGGAACGGGTTCGGCGCCTCGTCCGTCTCGTTGCACGAGGGGCCGTTGAGCGCGATGTCCAGCGGGTGCCAGGCCACCAGCTCACCGCCCAGGCGCGCCTGGCCGTCTTCGATGTTGATCACGTCCCAGGCGCGGCGCGCCAGGGGCGGATCCGCGTCGTCCTGCACCACCAGGCGCACGGGCATGGCGCGCGTGCCCTCCAGCAGGATGCGCGCGACGGGGCTGCTCGAGTTCGTACCCTCGACGAAGCGCGCTCCACGCACGGCCCACTCGAAGGAGAGCGGGTCGTCGTCGGGGTCCAGCGACTCGCGCGCGTCGAGGGTCACCACCGTCGAGTAGTTGTCGCCGGCGGGAATGCTGGTCGGAGAGATCCGAATGCGCGGCACGGGGCGCTGGTTGATCTCGGTTGTGTCGGACTCGGGCGCGTTCTGGTTGTCGCCGTCCGGGTGGCCCGGACGGAACAGGTGGAAGCGGTCCATGCGGAAGTCGAAGGACCGACCCGAGAACTCGAGCGTGTGCACACCTGCGTCGAACTCGTAGCGCGCCGGCGGCTTGTTGCTGTCGCTGAGCTCCATGTTGGTGGCCCAGGTCCAGTAGTTGTTCTGGCCGGAGAAGTGCTTGATCCAGGCCTCGCCATCCACGCGCACCCAGACGTCGTTCTCCTCGGTGCTGTCGGGATGATCGTGGTAGTTCCGGATTCGGAAGTCGTACGCCCCCGGCTGGTGGATCTCGAACTGAATGCCGAACGTGCCGTGCCCTGGACTGCCGAAGTGGTTTGGCCCCGTCCAGAGCACGTAGCCGTCGCCGGCATAGCCCGCGGTCGAAGTGTCCTCGGCCCACTCACCCTCCGTGGGGGTGATGGACTCGAATTCGACGACCAGGAGCCCGTCGGACTCCTGATAGACGCCGTCTGAGGCGAAGGCTGTTCCCGCTCCTGAGAGAAGAGCGAGGGCGAGGGTCGCGCTGCGAATGCGCGGCCGACGCGAGGTCCCGTGAATCATTGTGCTGTGGCTCCTGGTGCTCTGGACTCCCCGGGTGGGCCCTTGACCCGTCACGAGGAGCTTGTGTCCTGACTGTGCGCAACCATCGGGCACCCTCCCGGTAGCGCTGCGCTCCGCCCTCATCGGGAAGCGCCCACGCCGGTCTTTACGTCTTCCAAGCATTCCGACCCCCCCTCGGCGTCCGATGAGGAGCGCTCGGCCTTCCCCGACTCTGGGTCTCGGGGCTCGCCGCGCGTCCGACCCGCACGCTAGGATTCCGCCCATGCAATCGACGCTCCGCCTCCTTCCTGTCGCTCTCCGCGCCCCTGGGCTGCCGGTCCAGTGGCTCCTCGCCCTCTCCCTCGTGTTTCTGCCCCTGGCCTGCGGGGGGGACTCAGGCTCCTCGGAGGAGCCGGCCGAGACGGTCACCACCTATTATGACCCGCCGGCCAACACCCAGCGCGAGTCCGAGGGACCCTTGCGCTTCGGGCGCAAGGTGGGCCGTTGGGTGACCTGGCACCATAACGGCCAGAAGAAGAAGGAGGGCACCTACGAG
>JAJFFA010000632.1 GCA_021776885.1 Planctomycetota bacterium | reverse complement strand
AAATTCCGAGCCAGGCGTACGTCGCCCGGCCTGGCGACGGAGCCAGGCGTGGCTCCGTACGCCTGGCTCGCTTCCTGCAGCGCGTTTCAGGGCAGTACGATGCGTTCGGACGCTCCCGCCGCGAGCTCGAAGCGTTCGATCACCAGCGCGGGCGTGCGCGCGCCGCCCGGATGGTGGCGGACCTCGTACGAGCCCGCCGGAATGCCCTCGAGTCGTGCGCTGCCCAGCGCGTCCGGTGAGAGCTCTACGCGTGCCGTCATTCCCCGCGAGCCGCTCCAGGACAGGTGAGGTCGGAAGTAGCGCTCGCTGCTGGGCGGGACGTTCGCCAGCTCGAGCGACGCGGTGAAGAGAGCGAGCTGCCAGTCCGCGCTTCCGTGCTCGAGCTCGAGGGGCACCGACACGGCGATGCCCTGCGGCGCCCCGAGGCGCAGCGTGTGCGCACCGAGCACGGGTGTCTCGAGCCGGAAGCGACCGCCGTCGTCGCTCGTGGCCTTGGGGAACTCGCTCGGGCGGCCACTCGGGCGGTCCCTTGGCTCGAGGCCGACGGACCAGCCGTGAGCCGGGGCGTCGTCGACCTGCAGGCGGCCCTCGAGGATCGCGCGCGGGGCGCGGGCGAGGTCGAGCTCGACGAAGATCTCCTCGCCCTCGACGACGACGCAGTTGGCGTCCAGCTCGGGGAGCTCGCGCTCGGACAGGAACGTGGCCCCCGCATCGGAGAGGTCGTCCGGCGTGACCTCGACGAACCAGGGGCCGGGGCTCAGGTGCTCGAAGTAGAACGCGCCGTCGGGGCCGACGCGCTGTGTGCGTTCGTGCGCGTCGCCGCGCGAGGCGATGACCAGCAAGCCGGTCGGCTCTTTGCCGGGCAGGGGCAGCACGACACCGGAGATCGAACCTCCAGGGGTGAGCGCGAACTCGAGCTCCGCGCCCGTCGACGGGTCGTAGCCGCGGACCTCCTGCTCGAGCGCGGCGTACCCGGCCGCGCGCACGCGCACGAGGAAGTCCTGGGCCTCGCGGGGCGTGAGCGCGAAGCGGCCATGCGCGTCGGTCTCGTCGTCCAGGAAGGAGAACGGATAGCGGGTCACGCGCAGACCGCGGTGGTAGACGACCTGGTTGCCGATCGACCCGTAGACCTCGATCGCTGCACCCTCGAGCGCTACGCCGCCGGCGGTCACGCTGCCGGTGAGCTCTTCGACCGGAGTGAGCTGGAACTCGGCGGTGTCGGGCAACGCGCCGGGTTCGAAGGGGCCGAAGGTGCCCTGCGCGTAGCCGTCGGCGCGGATCCGAATGTGGAAGGGCTCGCTCGGCTCGAGCAGGCTCTCGCCGCCCTCGGCGATGAAGTTGTCGTCGCTCGCGTTCAGCGCCCAGACCTCGCTCTCGGCGATCGGCAGGCCGCCGCGCCCCAGGGGCACGATGTCCAGGGGACGCGTGCGCACGAACTGCAGCACGACGTCGGTCGCGCCCGGCTCGACGCCCTGCAGCATGGACTCGCTGTAGGTCCCGGCCGGGTGCACGGCCCGTAGCTCGTGCGGCTCGTCGACCTCGAGCAGGAGGTCGAAGCGGCCCTCGGCATCGGCCTTGCCCGAGCTCTTGCCGCGCCCGGGATCGGCGTAGAACCACAGGTGAGCCTGGGGCACCGCGCGACCCTCCGGGTCGAGCACGACACCGCGGATGCGCATCCCGCGTTCAGCCGGGGCGAGGACGAGCGAGACGTCGAGGGCATCCCCCGCCGCGATCGCGATCGGACCCTCGATGCTCCACAGGTAGCCGGCGGAGCCGGCCCAGAGCGAGCGCGTTCCCGTTCCGAAGCTGCGGAACTCGAAGCGCCCGTCGACGTCGCTCTCGGTCTCGGACGCACCGTTCCAGAGCTCGGGCATGCGCGGCCCGTGGCGACGCACTTGCTCGAGGGTCGCGGCGACCGGGTGGGCCCAGGTCAGGGCCACGCGGACCGCAGGCAGGGGCTGGCCGTTCTGATCCAGGACGGTCCCGGTCAGGACCGCACCGCCCGCCAGGGTCACGTCGCCCACGGACGTTCGCTCGGCGTCGGACGGGGCGAGCTCGAGCTCGAGCGGCAGGTAGCCGTCAGCGTCCACGCGGACGACCGAGCGCGCACCGAAAGCCGCGCGCTCGACGGAGAGGGCCACCCCCCCATCGGCAGCGCTGGGCGTCGACTCGTGCTCTCTCCACAGCAGGCGTGCGCCCGTGATGGGTAGGCCGCGCTCGTCGGTCACGCGCGCCTCGAAGCGGTGGGTCGTGGCTGCCGGGTCGTCGAGGGGCGGCGGCTCGGCGACGGGCGCGCGCTGCTCCGTGGCCGAGACGCTGGGCACGTCACCCGGGACGGCGTTGTCCTCGCCGACCAGCGACACCGACGGCTCGGGCGGGACGTCCGCGGGGGCTGTCGTCGGCGTGACGTCCGAGCGGTTCACGGCGCTCCACGCGCCGGCGAGGGCGAGCGCGACGGTCGCGCCCGCGAGGGCCACCTTGGTTGCTGTCGACATGCCGATCACCTCCAACAAGGCGCCCTCGGGAGCGCTCTGAGCGGGTACGAGGATCGAGGCCCAGGCCGCGCGCCCTCCGGAGCGCTCGTCCATCCGCTGGCGCAGGTCAGCGAGGGCTCGATGCAGCCGCGTCCGTACGGTCGCGGCGGGGACGTCGAGCTGCGCTGCGATCTCGACGGACGAGAGGCCCTCGTCGTAGCGCAGGAGGACCGCCGTGCGATAGGGCTCTTTCAGCTCGCTCACGAAGGCCAGGAGGCGTCGTGACTCCTCCAGGCGGATCGCCAGATCCTGCGCCGAGGGGACCGCGCTCTCCGTGCGCGCGACGCGCTCCTCGCGCGAGTCGCGGCGCGAGCCGGAGCGCTTGCGCTGCCGCGCGGCGTTCACCAGGACACGCCCGAGCCAGTGCCGGACGCCCTCGGCGCGCGGCGGCTTGCGCAGGGCCGCGAGCCAGGTGTCCTGCAGCAGGTCGTCCGCCGTCGCCTCGTCGGCGGCGAGACGCAGGGCGAGGCGTCGTAGCCACTGCGAGTGGCTCAGGAGGGCTTCGGGGGGCGGGTGCTGCACGGTGTTCACTCTCCCATGCCGCCGACGCCTGCAGCGTTCCCGAAAGAGTGAGTTTGTGCCAGAACGGCTCAGCCACTCCCGAGAGCCAGGATCAGGAGCGCGCCGTCCCCGCCGCTCAGGGCCAGCTCGAACCTATCCACTTCACTCGAGCACGATCTCCAGGGTCTGCAGCTGGCCGGGGCTCAGCTCGAGCTCGCGTGTCTCCGCCACCTCTTCGTCGCCGGAGCCTCCGTAGAGCAGCACGCTCACGAGCCCAGCGCTGACCGTCACCGGGCGCGGGTCGTCGCGCAGGATCTTGCCGTCGTCCAGGGCCGCGCCGCCGGCCGTGACCGCGGCGCGCAGGCTCGGCGGTCCGCCGCGGTAGAGGATCGCCAGGCGCGCCCCCGGAGCGACCTCGAGCTCGAGGTCCGCGACGTGGCCCGCGCGCTCGAGCTCGATCCCGCCCAGGACGCCGATGCGTCCGTCCACGGTGCTGGCCGAGAGGCTGTAGGTGCCCGGGTCGAGGGAGGCGAAGTGGAACACCCCCGCCCCCGCCGTCGACGTCCCCATCGACATGGAGCCGCCGCCGGGTAGGAGCAGCGAGACGTGCGCGTCAGCCGCGGCAGCGCTCGCGGCGTCGATCACGCGGCCCGAGATCGACGGCCCCATGCCCAGGGGCAGCTCGACCTGCTCGTCCCCCGCCAGGACGACCTGGCGCTGGGGCCAGGCGTGGACGTCGCTGGCGCTGGCGCGCAGCTCGTGCGGACCGGGCACCAGCGGGCCGATGACGAAGCGGCCGCCGTCTCCGACGTGGGCGGAGACGTGGCCCCCGCCCCCGCTCGGCGAGGCGCTCACCCGCGCGTAGCCCAGGGGCGCCGCCCCCGGCACGACGACGCGGCCGGCGATGGCCAGACCCGGGAGTAGCTGGAGCTCGACCTCGCACTGCCACTGGGCGGGCTCGATCGAGACGCGCTGGGCGCGGGCGACGCTGCCCCGCGGGTCGTGGCGCGGGTCGTGCAGAGCGCGGGCCCCGGGACCGATCCAGTAGACGCCGGGGGGCACGCCCTCGAAGCTGAAGCTGCCGCCAGCAGCGCTCGTGGTCCGGCGCGCGGCGCCCTCCTCGTCGGGATCGAAGTAGCGCCAGTCGTGCTCGATCCCAGCGCTGTCCCGGACCAGCCAGACGTCCACGCCCGCGGGGGAGCCCGCAGCGCCCTCCTGCCCCGCCGCGATCAGGCGCCCCAGCACCCGCGCGCCCGACTCGAGGGCGACCTCGAGCCCGCGCAGCTCCCCCGCCGCGAGCACCACGGGCTCGGGGCTGTGCCACAGCAGCGCGTCGCCGCGGCGCAGCTCGACGGCCAGCTCGACCCCCGGGGGCAGCTCGGGCACACGGGCCCGGCCGGAGGGATCCAGGGGCGTGCTCCAGCGGGGTGCGTTCTCCTGGGGCCGGCCGTGGCCGGGGCGCAGCAAGCCGGCGGCGTCGGCGCGGACGTGCAGGCTCAAGGGCTCCCCCGGGGGCGTGCGCAGGAGCTCCAGCTCGAGGCTGGCGGCGCGCTCGAGCTCGACGACGAAGGCCTCGCCGGAGAGTTCCAGCAGCTCGACGATGGCGAGCCCGCGCCCCTGCGCCCGTACGAGCACCTGGGTCGGACGCCAGGAGGCGTGCAGGCGCGTGAAGCTGCCGTCGCCGGCGGTGGTGTCCACGTCCCGCGGGCCCGAGCCGAAGGGCTCGATGCGCGCGCCGGCGATCGGGCTCTGGTCCTCGGCCGCGACGACGCGCCCGCGGAAGATGCGGTCGAGGCCCCCCGCGAGCTCGAGCACGTGGCGCGCGCTCTCCCCCGCCACGAGGGGCGCGACGTCGATCAGGCCGCGCTGCAGCGGCAGGCCGGGGTCCTTCCACGTCGCGGGCGAGGCGCTCGCGCGCAGGCGTCGCCCCGCGGGCACAGCGGCGAAGAGGACCCGGCCGAACGCGTCCGCCGTGGCCTCGTCGACGCGGCGCGGCGCGTGGGCGCCGCCCTGGGCGTCGGCGGTGACGTCCAGCCGCACCCGGGTTCCGGCCAGGGCCGCGCTGCCGCTCGGAGCGCGCAGCTGGATCTCGAGCGACGCCGTTCCGGCCAGGGCGTCTGGCGGCGCGGGGCGCGCTGGCGGCGCGGGGCGCGCCGGCGGCGCGGGGCGCGCCGGCGGCGCGGAGTTCGGGTGGGTCGCGCGCAGAGCGTCCGGAACCGGGAGCTCGGGGGGCAGGGCGACGAGCGCCGCCTGTGCGCCGGCCTCGGGGGCGTGCGGGGCAAAGGGCTGCGCGGACTCCCCGCCGCGCAGCACGAGGACCAGGGCCAGGGCGGCGGCCAGCGCCGTGCCCAGGGCGAGCTTGACGCTCAGGGCACCGGCGAGGGCGAGGGGCACGTTGGCGGGCAGTGCGCTGGCCGTGACCCAGGTCGTTCCGGTCCCGGCAGCGAGGGGAGCGTCCGGCGCGCCGTCCCCGAGGAAGGGCGCCAGGCCCTGCAGCCAGAGTCGGCGCTCGCCCCCATGCTGGGAGTCGAGGCGCGCGCGCATGCGCTCGAGGCCGCGCTCGAGCCGCGTATACACCGTGCGCACGGGCAGCCCGGCCCGGGCGGCGATGGTGCGCGGCGGGTCGCCGTCGAGGAAGCGCTGCACGAGGGTCGAGCGGTAGGGCTCCTCGAGGGACTCGAGGGCGTGCTCGAGCAGCGCCTGGACCTCGCGCCGGGCCGCGACACGGTCGGTGGCGGGGGCCAGGCCGCCGCAGGCCTCGCCGCCTTCCGCGGCCGACGACGCCGACGACGCTCGGGCCGCCTCCCGCGCCCTGCGCCGCTCGCGGCTGCGCACGTCGTCGTGCACGGTGTTGCGCAGCACCCGGGCCAGGAAGCCACGGGGTGACGTGAGGCGCGTCCCGCTGTGCCGCAGGGCGCGCAGCCAGGTCTCCTGGACGGCGTCTTCGGCACGCCCGGGATCGCCCGTGAGGCGGCGCGCCAGGCGCTCCAGCCACTCCTGGTCGCGGATCGTGTGGTGTTGGGCCATGGTCTCGCCGGGAGGACGGCGCCGAGACCCAAACTACCTCAACTTCGCAGGAGCGTAACGGGGCGTACGGGCGTACGGAGCCATACGGCGTACGCCTTCGCGGCGGCCGCTGTCCTGCGGCCGCCGCGAGAGTGGCTGACGCCGTATGCGTCACCGTTGCGGGGCGACTACTCGCAGAACGTGACCCGCAGGCCGTTCGACAGGTTGAAGCCCGTGCCCCCCGGCCCCATCGGGTCGCGGTACCAGCACTGGAAGTAGCGGATGTCGCCCGGGTCGATGGAGCCCAGCGGCAGGACGCCCTGGTCCAGGGCGCGCATGGCCACCCCGGACGCATTGCTGAAGGTCGTCGGCAGGCGCCGGGTGGAGCCACCCGTGCAGCGGAAGCCGTCGCCGAAGGGCGCCTGGATCTGGGTCGTCCCGAAGAAGAACAGGCAGGGCTTGTTCGCCGGCATGCCGCTGGCGGAGAGCACCAGGTCGTTGGCGGCGATGCTGGTCGAGCCGCTCGAGCCCATGAAGGCCCCCGAGCCGGCCGAGTTGGGCCCCGCCTGGCAGAACGGGAAGGTCCCGCCCTGGCTGATGAAGAAGGGGCCGGCGTGCTTGGCCGGAGCGCGGTTGCCCGAGCAGTCGATGGCGACCAGGTGGAAGTACCAGGGCTGGGCGCTGGGCAGGACCGTGATGCTGCGGCTCGTGTCCGTGGCCGCCAGGTTGGGGCTCCCGCCCGGCTGGGTCGTCGGCGAGTGGTCGCCGGTGAAGCGGTAGCCCACGAGGCCCGAGAGGCTGTCCGTGGCCGTCTGCCAGCGGAACAGGAAGCCACCGTCGCAGGAGACCGAGCCGGGGGCGTGGGTGGCGGAGGTCAAGTTGCCCCCGTGGCTCGGCGGCGTGCCGTCGACGGTGACCGTGGTCGTGTCGACGTCGATGCCCGCGTTGTCGGAGCTGGCCGTGACGCGCAGGGTCTTGACGCCCTCGCTGCCCCACGAAGTGCTCCACTGCACCTCACGCTCGCTCTGGTGCCGCACGTTGCCCAGCAGGACCTTGGAACCGGCGTGTTCGTTGTCGCGCAGGTCGGCGACGGCGCCGTCGGCCAGGACCTGGGTCACTGTGTGCAGGGTCCCGAAGCCCTCGGTCTCGAGGTACACCGCCGAGGCGATGTACGAGGGGTTGAAGTAGGTGGCCGTGATATCGGTCTGCTCGTTCGGCTGGATGCAGGCCGCCTCGCGGTCCAGGTTCAGGGTCGCGTTGGGGGTCGTGTCGCCGTAGGTCACGATGGCACAGACGCCGACGTTCGACGTGTTGAAGAGGCCGGACCCGACGCTCTCCGGAAAGACCTTGATGCGGTACGCGTCGGGCCCGGGGTTGGCCAGGATGCGGATCTCGGTGTTGTCGCGGAACGACTGCTGGGCAGTGAACTCGCCCGAGTTGCCCGCCGCCGTGAAGGGCGCGCGGTCGATGTACATGTCGAGGTCGTTGCGCAGGGCGCTCGAGGCCCCCGGGGAGGCCGCGATCTCCTGGTAGTGCATCACCACGGTGACCTGGGTCGCGCCGGGGTTGACGTCGAAGTCGAGCTGCGCGAAGCCGCTGTCGTTCTGCCCGAAGCCCCAGAAGTACATCGCCTGCTGGCTGTTGCCCCCGGCCACCTTGACCGCGTCGACGCGACCCGCGCCGTAGATGTTGTAGTGGTGGTTGCTGGCGAAGCTCGGGCCCGCGAGCAGCTGGCCGTCCTTCTGGATCGAGCCCGCCATCAGCACCGCCGAGAGGGTCGCGGCGTTGTTGCGCAGGAAGGAATAGCGGTCGACCAGCTGGGCGGCGATGCCGGTCACGTGGGGCGCGGCCATGCTGGTCCCGGTGCGGTCGTCGTAGGAAGTCGAGGTGTTGGTCAGGGTCGAATCGATCTGGACCCCCGGGGCGCAGATCTGCGGACCCCAGCGGAAGTCGGCCGTCGGACCGCGGCTGGAGCTGATCCAGGCGTTGCCCGGGTAGCCCGCCGAGCTGTTCAGGTAGGTGTTGACGTTGCCCACGGCCAGGGTGTTCTTGGCCGAGGCCTGCAGGTTCATGGTCTGCCCGCTGGGCCCGTCGTTGCCCGCGGCGAAGACCATGAGCTGCTTGGTGAAGTACATGTGGTTGTCGAGGATGCGCGCGTCGGCCTCGGAGCCGAAGTAGGGTCCCGGGTTGACGCTGCCCCAGGAGTTGTTGACCACGTGGGGCCGCACGGTGGTGTTGCCGGTCGAGTCGGTGAAGCTGTCCTCGAGCAGGTCGACCACCATCTGGTGGTCGACGAACTGGGGGCCGTTGCCGTCGAAGATCTTCACGTTGAACAGGCGCAGGTAGCGCTGGAAGGCCAGGCCGGGGGAGTTGCCGCGCTGGCCCGCCTCGACGCTGCCGCGCCCCAGCATCGTGCCCGTGACGTGGGTGCCATGACCCGACGAGTCGTCGAAGGCGTCGCTCTCGCCGCTGATGTCCCAGCCCACGGCGAAGGTCATCAGGTCGCTGTGCGCATTGTGCACGCCGGAGTCGACCACGCCGACGACCGCCGCGTTGGAGGCGCCGCCGTTCAAGGTCGTGCGCGCCACGTCGGAGTTGACCATCGGGGTCGACTCGTCGTGCATCGGGGCGGCGGGCAGGTCGAGCTCGATGAACTGCACCCAGTCGAGCTCGGCCAGGGCCTCGATGGAGGTCGCCGTCGCGCGGGCCCGGAAGGCCTGGATGCGCTCCTGGTAGACCTGGACCTCGAGCCCGCGCTGCTGCAGGCCCGCCTGCTGCCAGCCCTGGCTCATGGTCACCTCGGGCAGGCCCTCGAGGGCACCCGTCGCGCTCTGCACGGGCGCTGCATCGCTCAGGCTCAGGGTTCCGAAGGGGGTGCGGGTCGAGTTCGGACCGAGGTCCGAGTCGAAGACGCTGACTATGATGTCAAGGGCGGCCACGCCGGGCTCCAGCAGGGCGGCGTCGAGGCGCCGGCGCAGGACCGGGTGCAGCTTCTGCCAGGTGCGCGGCACGCCGATCCAGCGCACGAAGTCCAGGGCCGCGACGCGCTCGATCGCCGCCGCCGTGACGGCGACCTTCAGGTTGTAGTGCGGGTGGAAGTCGAGCACCCGCGCGCCCGCGGCCTCGAGCTCGGCGACGCGCGCGGCACTGATGCGACGCTGGAACATGACGTAGGCGTAGGTCTCCTGGGTCGGCCGG
>JAJFFA010000631.1 GCA_021776885.1 Planctomycetota bacterium | reverse complement strand
TCGAGCGCGAGGACGTGGAGGGCCTGCGCCTGCTGCTCGAGGCCGGGGCCAGCGCGGACGCGAGCGGCGTCTGGGGCAAGAGCGGGACGAGCCTGCACCAGGCGATCCTCGCCGGGCGTTCGAGCGCGGTGCTGCAGGTCCTGATCGACGGCGGCGTCGACCTGGCCCGGGGCGACCGCGATGGACGCAGCGCCTTCGCCGCTGCCTGGCGCAGTGGGAACGGGGAGGCCTGCGCCCTGCTGGCCGCGGCGGGGGCGACGGAGGCCGAGCTCTGCCCCGCGGACCGTGCGCTCGGAGCGTGCTTGCGCGGCGAGGCGTACGCGGGGCCGGCGCCCGAGGCTCTGCAGCGCACGGACCACCAGATGCTCTCCTGGGCCCTGCGCCACGGACGCGGCGACGCGCTCGCCGCGCTGCTCGACCTCGGCCTGGACCCGAACGTGCCCGACGACGACGGGGAGACGCCCTTGCACCTGGCCGTCCTGGCGGGGGATCAGGGGGCGGCCGAGGTCCTGCTCGAGGCTGGCGCGCGCGTCGACGCCGGGGACAGCCGCGGGCACACGGTGCTCGACCGTGCTCTCGCGGCGGGCGGGCACGGGCACGACGGCGGGCACGGGCATGACAGCGCCTCGCGCGCGGCCTGGGTCGCGCGGCTGTTGACCGCCGGGGCGGACGCTTCGCGCCTGCACGCCTACCCCACGGGGGAGGCCGACCTGGACGCTCTGCTCGAACGGGCGGGCGCGGTGGAGCGGGACGACGAGGCCGAGCTCTTCGAGCGCTGCGCGGACGCTGTAGTCGAGGGCGACCTCGCGACCCTGCGCGCGGCCCTCGATGAGGAGCCCGGGCTGATCCATGCGCGCTCGCCCCGGCCGCACCACGCGACCCTGCTGCACTACGTCGGCGCCAACGGTCTCGAGGCGCAGCGGCAGAAGACGCCGCCCAACGGGCTCGAGGTGCTCGAACTCCTCCTGGGCGCCGGGGCCGAGCCCGACGCCCTCTCGCGGACCTACGGCGGGGGGCCGGCGCAGACGACCCTGGCTCTGCTCGTTTCCAGCGGTTGGCCGGCCAAGGCCGGCTTGCAGGAGGCCCTGACCCTGCGCCTGGTCGAGGGCGGCGCCAACCCGAACGGGCTGGACGAGGACGGCCTGCCCCTGGCGACGGCCATCGCCTTTCGCTGCGACCAGGCGGCGCGCGGGTTGGCGCAGGTGGCGCGGCTCGACAACCCGCTCTTCGCGGCGGCCGCGGGGCGCACGGACCTCCTGGCGCGCGGGCTCGACGACGCGGGTCATGCCCGTCCGGGGGCGGGGTACTGCCGCGTGCCCTGGCTGCACATGTCGCGCGACCCGCAGACGGTGGGCGAGCAGGCGCTGGTCTGCGCGGCCCAGTTCGGACACCTGGCTGCCGTGGAGTGGCTGCTCGAGCGCGGGATCGAGCCGAAGGGCGCGCCCCTCGACGGTCGCCTGGCCCTGCACGAGGCGGCCTACGCGGGACATGCCGACGTGCTGCGCCGGCTGCTCGAGGCGGGCGCCGACGCGGGGGCGCGCGATCGGCAGTACGGGTCGACGGCCCTGGGCTGGGCGATGGAGGCCCAGCGCGAGGACATGCGCGACCTGATCCTGAGCCTGCACTCGCCCGACCTCTTCGACGCGGTCGACCTGGGCCTGTGCGCGGACGTCGAGCGTCACCTGCGGGCCGACCCGTCCCAGGTCGACGCGCCCGAGGGGCGCGGGGGGCTCCTGCGCTACGCCGCAAAGATCGGAAACGCCGAGCTGGTGCGGCTGCTGCTGCGCCACGGGGCCCAGTCCGGGCTGAAGAGCGAGGGCGGCCAGACCGCCGCCGATCTGGCACGTGAGGGCGGGCACGAGGACGTGCTCGCGCTTCTCGACTGATCCCGGCAGGGCGTAGAATGGTCGGCCCGAGAGCCCTACGACCCCGAGAACCGACCATGCTGCTGATCCCCTTCGCCCTCCTCGCGGCCCTCGTGTCCAGTGACACGGAGGGCGTCGCTTCCTGGCCCCAGTTCCGGGGGCCGGGAGGCCTCGCCGTCGCCGCCGAGACGCCGCTCCCGGCGGACTTCGGCGCGCAGAAGCACGTGCTCTGGAAGGCGAGCGTCCCGGCGGGTCACTCGTCGCCGTGTGTGCACGCCGGGCGCATCTTCCTGACCGGCTTCGAAGAGGGCCAGAACGTCGTCTTCGCCATCGATCGCTCGAACGGCGAGCGCCTCTGGGAGCAGCGCTTCGAGGGCGAGCCCCACCCCGACTACATGCATGTCCACGCCGTCCCGGCCCTGCCCACGGTGTGCACCGATGGCGAGCGCGTCATCGCCTACCTGGAGAACTACGGCGTCGTGGCCCTGGACCTCGCGGGCAAGAAGCTCTGGGAGCGCAGGCTCGAGCTCCCCGGCTACAACTTCGGGGTCGGCACCTCGCCGATCCTGGCCGGGGGCAACGTGATCGTGATGCGCGACGGAACGCCCGAGGCCGCGGTCCTGGCCCTCGACGCCGCGACGGGCGAGGAGGCCTGGAGCATCAATCGCCTGGGCTGCGGCGAGTCCCACGGCTCGCCCTTCCTGTGGCGCAACGCCGAGCGCGAGGAGCTCGTGCTGAGCGGTACGTTGCGCGTGTCGGGCTACGATCCCGCCAGCGGCGAGCTGCTCTGGAACCTGGGGGGCACGACCGTCTTTCCGTGCACCACGCCCACGGCGGACGCGGACTCGCTCTACTTCGCCGCCTGGAGCACGCCCAACGCGGACGGCCGCTCGCTGCTCGACGCGGGCTTCGGCCGCTCCCTGGAGCTGGCCGAGGAGGAGTACGCGGACACGTCGATCCTCTTTGCGCGCCTGGACACGGACGGGGACGGCAAGATCGTCCCGGAGGAGCTGCCCGAGTGCCGCGGCAAGGACGCCTTCGGGTTCCTGGATCAGGACGCGGACGGCAGCTGGAGCGCGGAGGAGCTGGCCTTCGCCGGCAAGCCCATCGGGGCCCCCGGCGAGAACAAGATCGTCGCCGTGCCGGCGGGCGCGGCGGGCGAGCTCGAGCCGGACGACCTGCGCTGGTCCTACAAGCGCGGGATCCCCTACGTGGCCTCGCCCCTGCTGTACCGCGGGCGCATCTGGATGTTCAAGTCGGGCGGACTCGTGACGGTGCTCGACGCGGATACAGGGGAGCCGCTGGTCAGCCGCGAGCGCCTGGAGGATCGCAGCGAGTACTACGCCTCGCCGGTGGGGGCGGGCGGGGTCGTGCTGGTGGGGACCGCGGCGGGCACGCTGTACGTGCTGGACGCGAGCCTGCCCGAGGGCAAGCTCGAGGTGCTGAACACGGTCGTCTTCGACGAGGAGCTGTTCGCCACGCCCGCGGTGGTCGAGGGCAAGGTCTACGTGCGCACGACGACCACCCTGTGGGCCTTCGGGGAGGAGCGCTAGGTAGCCTGAGGAGCGTTGGCGGTGTACGCCGCCATACGCCGCTAACGCTCCCCAGGCAATGGGCCGCTATTGGTTCTGCCCGTCCCGAGGGGCCCGGCTGGCCCGCGTAGCGAGCCAGGCCAGCAGCCCGACGACGAGCGCGCCGACCCCCAGCAGCCCGAGGGCGCGCAGCAGCAGCGAGGGGGGGCTCGGCGCGTCGCGCCGCGCCGGCCCGCCCGCGCCCAGGGCGGCCTCGGGGCGCGCACCGGCGTGCACGACCAAGGGGATCGGTGAACTTCTGGCGACGGCATAGCGGGCCGGTGGGCCCGGGTCGAAGGACCAGAGCTCCACGGGGGGCACGTCCGTGGCCCCCACGCGGGTCGCCTCCAACTCGTAGACAAAGGCGCGCAGGCCGGCCTGGCCCGGGACCTCGAGCTCGCGCACGCCGCGCTCGGCGAGCCCGCGCAGGGGGCCGAGCCGGGGGGCCTCGAGGGCCTCGAGGTTGGACTGGACCCTGGAGCCCGGCTCGACGCGGATCTCGAGTCGTAGTCGCAGCGCGCTGCCCGGTTCGAGGCGCGACCCGTCGTCCAGCAGGCTCGCCGCGAGCTGGAAGCGTCCGATGGCGCCGGCGAACTCCGGGGGCCGTCCGGCCTCGGGCAGGGGCAGCACCTGCAGCGTCCGGGCCGGGCCGCGCACGAAGGCGTCGACGCGGCCGACAGGCCGCCGCTCGCCGAGGAAGTCCTCCTCGAATCCCTCCGCGTAGGCGAAGCGCAACAGGGCGGGCGGAACCTCGATCGAGCCGGGCAGGTCGGCGACGAAGCTGCGCTCGTCTGCGATCGACAGGAAGGAGCGGGCCAGCTGCAGCCCGTCCGAGAGCGGCGCGCCGCGCAGAATCTCCTCGCCCAGGGCGAAGGACAGGCCCGTCGCCGTTCCGGCGTCCGCGTCGCTCTCGCGCGTGTCGAGCGGCCGCGTGCCGGGCAGTCCCGCGAGCCAGCTCACCTCGAGCTGGGCCGGCAGGTCGAGCTCCTGGCGGAACAGCTGGATCATGCGCTCCTCGACGAAGCGCTCGTCGAAGCCGAACGACAGGCCCAGGCGAAAGGGCGCGCCGGCGTAGACCGGCGTCTCCGGAGTCTCCAGCTCGAGGCGCACCCAGGGCTCGGCGCTCACGTCCCGGGCGCTGTCCCGGAACACGACTCCGGGCTCCTGCGCCGAGACCGTGCCCAGCGTGAGCAGGACGAGGCCCAGGGCGCGCCCTGCCCACCTGGCTCTCCTTACTCTGATCTTGTGCAACGGTGCGCCTGGGCAGGGCTAGTCGGGTGCGCTACGCTCAGCCTTCGGCCCCAGCGCCGGCCGTTCCCGAGAAGCCCTGGACGCATCATGCGGATCCCCCCCTCGCTCTTCCACCTCGCCCTGGTCCTCCTGCCCTCCCTCGCCGCGGCCCAGGTGCCCGGGATCTCGCGCGA
>JAJFFA010000064.1 GCA_021776885.1 Planctomycetota bacterium | reverse complement strand
TGCGGTAGCCACCGCCGCTCTCGTCGACCACGCCACCGTTGCTGGCGTAGAGCCGGTTCACCAACAAGCGCCCGCCGGGCTGCACGTCGAAGAAGCGGTCGAGGCCCAGGCCATCGAGGGTCGACTCGTTGCCCCTGAGCTGGATCTGGCCGGTGACGTCCAGGTCACCCGTGAGCGCGGCGTCCTCGCCGGCCCCGACCAGGGTCAGGGCGAAGGCGCTATCGGGGACGACGCGGATCTCGGTCGGGCTGCCGAGCGCGTTGGCTTCCATTACCGCGGCGCGCAGGCTGCAAGCGCCGCTGGCGTCGGCGCAGAGGCCGTCGCCGGGGTTGGCGTCCACGCTGTCATTGGTCGAATCGACATCGAAGACGGTGGGACCCACGCCGCCCGCGACGGCTGTGGAGGAAAGGAGGAGGGACAGGGCGAGCCCACGGGCGGCAAGGGCCGGGCAAAGGCTTCTCATGGATACATTCCTGGCCCGGGACCCGTGTGGTCATCCGAGCGATGGGGAGACGGGAGAAGAACGGCAGAACCGGGGCGAGCCGAAGCCCGCTCAGGCTCGCTACGAGCGTTGAGGCCCCGCCGGATCACTGAACTCGGAGCTTCTCTGCACGGCGCCGCAGCATGCGCCGGGGTGGCCCTCGGGGGCCGGGCTCCTGGGGATGCCCTGCCTCGAGCCCCCGCTCAGCCAGGCGGGCTCGAAGCGGAAGGGTCGTGGAGAGCGCCCTGACTTGCCCCCGAAAGGGCGAGGGCCCGGTCCAGTGGCTGGACCTAGCCCTCGCGCTCATGCATGCCGTCCGGCGACGGAGATCCTGACAGCTCGTTCAATCAGGGACCGGGGGGCACGTTGTTGCCGTCGATGGTGAACGTACCGCCGTCGTTGAACACGTCCGTGCCCACGGGCGCGGTGTTCGTCTGGATGGAGACGTTGTTCACGATCATCGTGCCGGTGTCGGAGTTCCACAGGCCGCCGCCCTCGTTGGCGGCGTCGTTCAGGGTGCACAGGCCGTCGTCGTAGGTCACGCTGCCGGCACCCGTCAGGTGCAGACCACCACCGTTGCCCGGGGCCGCGCCCGTGACGTTGTCGGACAGGACCACGTCGTTGAGGTCCGTCGTGCCCACGTTCGCTTCGATGCCGCCCCCGGCGCGCATCGAGCTGTTGCCCGAGAGGGTCGTCGAGGTGAGGGTCAGCATGCCCATGTTGTTGAGCACGCCGCCGCCCGAGCCGGAGCTGCCGTTCGCGACGTTGCCCGAGATCGTGGAGCCCGTGATGACGATCTGACCACCGTCGCCGAAGATGCCCCCGCCACCCTGATCGGGGTCGTTGCCGCTGGCCACGTTGCCCTCGATCAAGCAGTCGAAGACCTGCATGCTGGCCACAGCCGAGTTCCACAGACCGCCGCCCTCGGCGCCGGCCGTGTTGTCGCTGACGAAGCACTGGACGAAGGCCGCGTCGCCCGGCCCGGTCTGGTGGAAGGCGCCGCCGTTGCCCGGAGCCGCCCCCGTGGCGTTGCCCTCGAAGGTCACCCCGACGAACACGCCCTGGCTGGTCACCGGGTTGCCCATGGCGTCCAGGCCGGTCTGCTCGACACCGCCACCGGCGCGGTTCGACGAGTTGTCCGAGATCGTGCTGACCTGAACCTGCAGCGACCCGTTCATGTTCAGGATGCCGCCACCGGAGCCGGCCACGCCGTCCGCGGCGTTGCCGTTCAGGATGGTGTCGAGCACGTTCAGCCCGCCGCCCTCGTTGAACAGGCCGCCCCCGCCCTGGTCGGCGAGATCGCCGCTGGCCGTGTTGCCGTCGATGCGCGCATCGCTCACGTTGAGCGTGCCCAGGGCCGAGTTCCACAGGCCGCCGCCTTCGGCGCTGGCGCTGTTGCCCACGGCGACGCTGCGCACGAAGTCGATCGTGGCCGCGCCCGTCAGGTGCAGGCCGCCCCCGTTGCCCGGGGCCGGCCCGGTCGTGTTGAAGGCCAGGGCGACCTGGTCCATCGTTACGGGGCTCGCGTTGGCTTCGATACCGCCACCCGCACGCTGGGAGGCGTTGCCGGCGAAGGTCGCGTCCGTGATGTCGAGGCTGCCGCCACTGTTGTTCAGCGCGCCGCCGCCGGAGCCCGAGGTGCCGTCCGCGACGTTGTTGGTCACGGCCGTGTCGTCCACGACCATCGTCCCGCCCTCGTTGAAGAGGCCGCCGCCACCCTGGTCCGGGTCATTGCCGCTGGCGATGTTCCCGTCGACGCTGCAGCCGATGATGTCCATCGTGCTACCGGCGGAGTTCCACAGGCCACCGCCCTCGGCCGCGGCCGAGTTGAGCACGACGTCCGTGTCGACCAGCGCAACGCTACCCGCGCCGCTGATGTGCAGGCCGCCACCGTTGCCCGGCGAGGGGCCGGCCATGTTGGCGGAGAGCAACGCGCCCATCAGGCTGGTCGACCCGTCCACGGCCTCGATCCCGCCGCCGGCGCGGGCCGACATGTTGCCGGAGATCAGGGTCCCGTCCACGCTCAGCGTCCCCAGGTTGTTGAGGATGCCGCCGCCCGAGCCGGAGCCCATCAGCGCGGTGTTGCCGGAGATAACGCCACCCGTGACGCTCAGGGTTCCGCCGTCGTTGAACAGGCCGCCGCCACCGTTGTCGGCCGCGATGCCGTTGGCGGCGTTCTGGGTCACGCCGGTCCCGGAGACGGTCATGCTACCCACGGCCGAGTTCCAGAGGCCACCGCCCTCGCTACCGGCGCTGTTGCCGTTGACCGTCGAGTCCGCGATTGTCACGTCGCCCATGCCCGTCAGGTGCAGGCCGCCGCCGTTGCCCGGCATGTCACCGGTCATGTTCCCGTCGATGAGCACGCTGGTCAGCAGGGTGCTGCCGCCGACGACTTCGATCCCGCCGCCGGCACGCGCCGACACGTTGTTGCGGAAGCTCGTGCCCACGGCGGTCACGTCGCCCGCATTGTTGAACAGGCCGCCACCCGAGCCGGAGCCCAGGTTGGCCGAGTTGCCGTTGAAGATGCCGCCGTTCAGCGAGAGCACGCCGCCGTCGTTGAAGACGCCGCCGCCGCCGTTGTCCGCGGCGATCCCGTTGGCCGAGTTGCCGACGAAGCGGCACAGCTCGAGGTGCAGCGTGCCCGCGGAGGAGTTCCACACTCCGCCGCCCTCGGCGCTGGCACTGTTGCCGGAGTACAGGGTGCGGCGCATCTCGACGTTGCCCATGCCGGTCAGGTGGAAGCCACCTCCGTTGCCGGGGCCGGGGCCCGTGCTGTTGGTCAGGATCAGGCTACGCAGGATCGTCGTGTTCCCACCGTTCGACTCGATCGCCCCGCCGGCGCGGGTCGCGTCGTTGTTCTCGAAGAGGCAGGTCAGGACGAGCAGGATCCCACCGTCGTTGAACACGGCTCCGCCCGAGGCGCCGGCGCCGGTGGCCGAGCTGTTGTCCACGATCGAGTACAGGAGGCCGAGCTGGCCGCGGTTGCGGTAGCCACCGCCGCTCTCGTCGACCACGCCACCGTTGCTGGCGTAGAGCCGGTTCACGGAGAGCCGCCCGCCGGGCTGCACGTCGAAGAAGCGGTCGAGTCCCAGACCGTCGAGGGTCGACTCGTTGCCGTTGAGCTGGATCTGGCCGGTGACGTCCAGGTCACCCGTGGCCGCGGCGTCCTCGCCGGCGCCGATCAGGGTCAGGGCGAAGGCGTTCTCGGGGCCGAGCCGGATCTCGGTCGGGCTGCCGAGGGCGTTGGCTTCCATCACCGCGGCCCGCAGGCTGCAAGCGCCAGTGATGTCGGCGCAGACACCGTCACCGGGGTTGCGGTCCACGGTGTCGCTGGTCGAGTCGACCTCGAAGACGGTCGGACCGACGACGCCCGCCATGGCTGTAGAAGAAAGGAGGAGGCTCAGGGCGAGCCCACGGGCAGCAAGGGCCGGGGAGGGGCTTCTCATGGATACAATCCTGGCCCGGGACCACCGCAGGGGGTCCGAGCGCTGGGGAGGCAGGAGAGGGGAGGAAACGGGAGAACCGGGTGCAGACAGGGGAGCCTGCCCGGGGTGGCTATTGGTGCCGGGGCCCTGCCGGATCACTCGACCCGCGGGCTTTTGCACGATTTCGCATTATACCCCGGAGGGGCTTTTCGGGGGAGCGGAGTCCTGGGGTTGCCAGGCCTCGAGCCCCCGCTCGCCGGGCCGGGCCGGGATCGTGTTGTCCAGAATCAGGGCACAAGCCGCCCCCACGGCCATCCCCGTCGACCCCAGGGTGTTGACCACAGCCGCCAGCCAGGCGGGCTCGAAGCGCACCGGGCTGCGTCCGAAGTACTCGGGCAGGGAGAGCCCCATGAAGAAGGAGAAGCCCAGCACGAACAGGTTGCGGCCCGAGTTGAGGTCGACGAACTGCAGGTTCGACAGCCCCACTGCCGTGATCATGCCGAACATGGCGCAGTACATGCCGCCGACGATCGGCTGCGGGATGGTGGTGAAGAGCGCCCCGAACTTGCCGAAGACCGCCAGGACGATCATCAGCACGGCCCCCGCCTGGACCACGCGCCGACTGCCGACCCGGGTCAGACCGATCGCGCCGATGTTCTCGCTGTAGGACGTGGTCCCGTTGCCCGTGCCGAA
>JAJFFA010000630.1 GCA_021776885.1 Planctomycetota bacterium | reverse complement strand
GGCAACGGCGTCTCCGACTCGGACGACATCGCGAACGGAACCAGCCAGGACTGCAACGCGAACACCGTCCCCGACGAGTGCGACATCGCCGACAGAACCGAGAGCGACTGCAACGAGAACGGCGTGCCCGACGCCTGCGACCTCGGAACCGGCGCCAGCCTGGACTGCAACGCGAACATGATCCCTGACGAGTGCGACATCGCCGACGGGACCAGCTCGGACTGCAACGAGAACGACGTTCCGGACGACTGCGATCTGGCCGCCGGAACCAGCGCCGACTGCAACACGAACGACGTCCCCGACGAGTGCGATTCGCCGGACTGCAACTCCAACGGCGCACCGGACGACTGCGACATCGCGGACGGGACCAGCGCGGACTTCAACGGCAATGGCGTCCCCGACGAATGTGAGGGGAAGGACGACTGCAACAACAACGGTCAGGACGACGTCGTCGACATTGCCCTGGGCGACAGTCAAGACTGCAACTCGAACCTGATCCCCGACGAGTGCGACCTGGCCTCGGGCAGCAGCGCGGATTGCAACGCCGATGGTGTCCCCGACGACTGCCAAGCGCCCGACTGCAACGCCAACGACGTGCTCGACGAGTGCGAGCTCGCGGACGGCTCTGCCGCCGACTGCAACGCCAACGGAGTCCCCGACGACTGCGACATCAGCGACGGAACGAGCCTGGACGAGAACCGCAACGGCGTCCCGGACGAGTGCGATTCACTCGGCGAGAACCACTGCGTCGGAGCGGCCAACTCGGTCGGTGACGGCGCCGCGATCAGCGCCGAGGGCAGCACGACGGTGGCGAACAACGACTTCACCCTGGTGACGGTCGGCGTGCCGAACTCGTTCGCGATCTACTACTACGGACCCAACCGGATCCAGGCCCCCTTCGGTGACGGCTTCCGCTGCGTTGGAGGCGACATCCAGCGCGTGCAGCCGCCGATCCAGGGTGCGGACAACACGATCGCGCTGACCCTCGACCTGAGCGCGAACCCGCACGCCGGGAACATCGCCCCCAGCACGACGCTCTCGTTCCAGCTGTGGTACCGCGACCCGATGGGCCCCGGCGGCAACGGCTTCAACTTCTCGGACGCGATCGAGGTCGCCTTCGAGTGATTCGACGCGGGCGGCTAGGCACCTGCCTAGCCGCCCGCCGTTCCGCCCCACGTGAGCGCCATGCGGCGCAGGCTCACGAGTAGCCCGTGCTCGAGGCCCCCGCGCGAGCGCTGCGCGCCATCTCCCACAGCAGCCAGGCGCCGAGGGTCAGGGAGAGGGCGAACAGGGCGCCGCCGCCCACGCGCAGCAGAGCGGCGATGGAGCGGTCCGCGTTGAGCAGGCCGAGCTCGCGCAGCAGGTAGAACCAGTCGTGCTGCGGCTCCCCCGCGCCGAGTCCCACCAGGGGCAGGGCGCGCGCGCGCGCGTCGCCCGCGTAGCGGGCGACGTCGAACAGGTTCGTGGCCAGCCAGGCGCAGCAGAAGGCGATCGCGAAGTAGTCGCGCTGGCGCAGGAACATCGCCGCCGCGAGGAGCGGCGCCGCGCACTGCAGCAGCGTGCCCCCCGCCGCCGCCAGGAACTCGCCGAAGGGCGAGAAGAGCACGTGCCCCAGCTCGTGCACGCCGAAGTTCAGGCCGTCGATCAGGCTCGAGTACTCGGCGTCGCCGATGTGCCGCAGCGCCCAGTAGGCGACCAGCAGCAGCAGCGGGACGCGCGGCCAGGCAGAAGCCCCACGGCACCAGGCGCGCATGCTCCCGAAGAGGTCCATGCCGTTCCGTCGGCCGCGGCAGCCGACTCGCTGGAGTCTTGCACAGCAGAAACCGGCCGAGGACCGGGCTCGTCCCTGCTACTCGCCCCCGCTACTCGTCCCCGCTACTCGCCCCCACTACTCGCCCCCACTACTCGCCGGTCGGGCGCTCGAGCTGCTGCGCGCCGCCGCGCGCCGGGCCGACCCCGCGGGCCATCAGCTCCTTCAGCTGCTCCAGGTGCTGCTCGTAGACCTCCCGCGGGCTGCAGTCGTGGCGCTTCGCCAAGGAGGCCGCCAGGCCCACGATCTCGCCCATGGCGCCCGTGGTCTTCATCACGCGCACCGCCCCCAGGGCCTCATGGGTGACGCTGATGTCGCGCCCGGCCATGAACAGGTTGTCGATATTGCGGCTGTAGAGGCAGCGATAGGGCACCCAGTACGGCCCCTCGTAGGTGTAGCCCTCGCCGTGGGTGTAGCCGGCGATGAACTCGTCACCGTCGTGGCCGCTGGCGTACTTCGGGTCGGGGAAGTGGGTGTCGATGCCCCAGGTGCAGGGGAAGCAGCCGTCCTCGAAGCGCGTGCCGTCACGCAGGTCCTCGGCCGTCAAGATCACGTCCCCCAGGAGCCGCCGCGACTCGCGCTTGCCGGCGATGTAGGCCACCCAGTTGAGACGGTGCGCGGGGTAGCGCTGCTCCACGTTCTTGATCGTGTCCCAGGCACCGTACATGGCGCGCAGGTTCTGGTCGCGGATGCGCTCCATGTCCTGGATCGGGTCACGATCGAAGCCGTTCTCCCAGAACCAGTTGCCCAGACTGATGGGCCGCGTGTCCCCCGTCTGGGGTGCGGTGTCGCCCTGGGTGCGGCCAGGAAAGGGCTTGTCCGAGAGGTCGACGGCC
>JAJFFA010000629.1 GCA_021776885.1 Planctomycetota bacterium | reverse complement strand
CTGCACGTGGCGAAGTCGATCATGACCAACTCGTCCCATTTCTATGGGACGGCGGCGTACTCGAACGGGCTGCTGCCCAACAAGACCACGATCCTGGGCGAGTCCTACAGCCCGGAGGGAATGCCCCAGGCCGTCTTCACTGTTCCTGCGCCGACGGCGGAAGAGCAGGCGCGTGGAGTCATCCCGGTGATCTTCCCCATGCCGCACTGGGAGGTGATGCAGACGGGCAACGTCTTCCGCACCTTCGAGAAGGGCAGTCGCCTGGGCGGCGCCGGGTTGGGCTTCAACGGCAACCCGGTGCCCCTGATCGGTCTGCCGGACAAGCTCGAGGACCCCGGGCGCCCCAACAACCGCCTCTCCGATCGCGGCCTGGGCACCCTGAACCGGGTCGACCTGCCGCTCTTGAACCTCTTCAAGACGCGCCTGAACGATCCGTACCTGTCGTTCATGGGCAGCAACGATCAGCCCGGCGACTTCCGCCAGGGCGGCTGCACCGCGTGCCACATGGTCTACGCCAACGACCGCGACCCGGTGCACTCGGGCCCCTGGGCGCGCTACGGCAACCAGGGCCACGGCAACGCGTCCAGTGACCCGTGGGGCAACCCCGTCACCCCCGACCCGACCATCGCCCAGGACGACCCGGGGCACCCGATCCTGCACGAGTTCACACGCTCGATCCCCTCGAGCCAGTGCATGACGTGCCACCACCACCAGCCCAACTCCTTCGTCAACTCGTACTTCGGGTTCACCATGTGGACCTACGAGACAGACGGAGAGCGCATGTGGCCCGAGGAGGAGGCCTACCCCAGCGACGCCGAGATCCACGAGCGCTTGATGCGCAACCCCGAGGGGGCGGCCGGGCGCGGGCTGTGGGGCGAGCGCGAGTTCCTCGACCGCGTGCCCGAGCTCAACTCCGAGCTGGAGCACACGCAGTTCGCCGACTACCACGGCCACGGCTGGATCTACCGGGCCGCGTTCAAGATGGACCGCAAGGGCAACCTCCTGGACGCCGACGGCCAGCGCGTCGACTACGCCGACAAGAGCAAGTTCGACGGCGTCCTGGCCGCCTTGGGCTCGACGCCCAGCGGGCAGGAGATCGCCGGCGGAGCCTTCGCCGCACCGCGCGGCAAGCCCGTGCACCTGATGGACATCCACGCCGAGCGCGGGATGCACTGCGTCGACTGCCACTTCGAGCAGGACGCCCACGGCGACGGGAAGCTGTACGCGGAGTACCAGGCCGCCGTCGAGATCAAGTGCGAGGACTGCCACGGCACGGTGGAGGCCGAGGCCAACCTGATGACCAGCGGGCCGGCCGCCGCGGGGGGCAAGCCCCTGAGCAGCCGCCGCTTCCAGACGCCCTTCGGCGAGACGCGCATGGAGCGCACCGCCCAGGGCGTCATACAGCGCTCGATGCTGTACCCGGACCTGACCTGGGACGTGCCGCAGGTCGCATCGACCGGCACCGACGCCCATGTGGTGCGCGCGGCGGACAACTCCCTGGCCCACGGCGCGGACAAGCTCGAGTGCTACACCTGCCACACGTCCTGGGTCACGAGCTGCTTCGGCTGTCACCTGCCCCAGGAGGCCAACTGGAAGACGCCGATGCGGCACTTCGATGACAAGGAGCTGCGCAACTTCGCCTCCTACAACCCGCAGGTGGCGCGCGACTCCGAGTTCATGCTGGGCGTGGCCGGGGACGTCAAGGGCAACCGCATCGCCCCCGTGCGCTCTTCGTCGGCGATCGTGATCTCGTCCCAGGACGCCCTGCGTCAGAAGATCTACGCCCAGGTCCCGACGATCGCGGCGAACGGCATGTCGAGCCAGGTCTTCAACACGCACTTCCCGCACACCGTGCGCACGACCGAGACGCGCAGCTGCGACGACTGCCACCTGTCGCCCGAGAACGACAACAACGCCTGGCTGGCGTCCACCTATCTCTTGGGGACCAACTACGTCAACTTCATGGGGTACCGCGCCTTCGTGGGCGAGGGCAAGAAGGGCTTCAGCGCGATCCAGGTGACGGAGTGGGACGAGCCCCAGGCCGTGATCGGCTCGCGCCTGCACCAGATCGCCTATCCCGACCGCTTCGCGGCGCACGTGAAGCGTGGACGCAAGCTGACGGATTCCGAGCACCACGGCGGGGTCGACATCCGCAGCCTGCAGCTGCGCGGTGAGTACCTGCACGCGGCCTCCGGCAAGGGCGGCTTCCGCGTCTACGACGTGGCCAACGTCAACAACAAGGGCTTCTCGGAGAAGATCGTGACCGCGCCCGTCTCGCCCCTGGGGCAGGACACGCACATCAAGACGCGCTTCGCCACGGCAGTCGCCCTGCCGACCAACAACCACATCTCGATGAGCCGCGAGTGGCGGCCCGAGAACAAGGAGGTCGGCTACGAGTACGGCGGGCGCATGCAGAACCTGCACGAGTCGTACCGCTACGCCTACGTATCGGACCGCTACGAGGGGCTGATCGTGGTCGACGTCGACTGCTTGAACGACTTCGATCCGCAGAACAACTTCATCCGCCGCGCGGCGACCTTCAACCCCGAGGGTCTGCTCGACGGAGCCGAGAACCTCGTCGTCTGCGGCACGACGGTGTACGTCTGCTGCGACCAGGGCATCGTGGCCGTCGACATCGAGGACCCGCTGCAGCCGCGGGTGCTGAGCCAGCTGGGTGCGCCGCTGATCGAGAAGCCGACCTCGATCGCAGTGCAGTTCCGCTACGCCTTCGTCACGGATGCCCGCGGATTGACGGTGCTCGACGTGACCCACCCCGAGCGCATGGCGCCGGTCGAGGGTGCGCGCATCGCCCTGGGCGGCGCACGGGACGTGTACGTGGCGCGGCACTACGCCTTCGTCTCGGACTCCGAGCGCGGGCTCGTCATCGTCGACATCGAGCGCCCGGAGGCTCCCAGCATCGACCAGGTCTTCGACGCCGAGGGGCGCATCACGGACCTGCACCAGACGCGCCTGGGCATGACCAACGACTCGCTCTTCGCCTACCTGGCGGACGGGCGCGCGGGTCTGCACGTGGTCAAGCTGGTCGGCCCCGAGGACGGCGGGCGCAGCGCCTACGGTTTCTCGCCCCGGCCGCGGCCCGAGTGGATCGCGAGCTACCCGACCGACGGACCGGCGCTGGCCCTCTCCGAGGCCCTCGACCGCGACCGGGCCGCCGACGAGTCCGGGCACCAGATCGCGGCCTTCGGCCGCATCGGCGGGCGCCCGATGAACCTCGAGGAGCGCCAGAAGCTCTACCTGAACAGCCAGGGGACGCCGTACCCGGTGATGGAGAACCCGCGGGCTTCCCTGGACGGGGAGCCGCAGCCCGGGGTTCCGGCCACGCCTGGCGCCCCGGAGGAGGAGACGGCACGCCGCCTGCCACAGGAAGCGTGGGACGAGACCTCGTCGGCGGGACGGAGGTGAGCCGGTGACGGCCTGGATCTTTCGAGTGGCGGAGCCCGGGCACGAGCCGCGGGAGTTTCCGGTCGAGGTCGACCTGACCTTCGGCCGTCATGGCAGCGCGGGTTGTTCCCTGGAGGACCCGGCTGCGTCGACCTGGCACGCCGCGGTCAAGCGCGACCCTGCCAGCGATCGGCTGATGATCGTGGACGCCGGGAGCCTCAACAAGACGGTGGTCGAGGGCGGTCCGACCCTCGGGCAGGGGCAGTCCTATCCCCTGTTTCCTGGGGTGCGCTTCCTGATCGGTGAGACTCGCATCGAGGTCGTCGACGTCGACCAGTTCTCCGACACCGCGCGCATCGACGAGGACGAGCTGGACGGTGTCGACGCGACCCTGCAGCTGGAAGGCGCTGAGCGTGCGCCGGTCGCTCCGGACCTCGAGCAGACCGCGCGCACCCCGGCCCCCGGAGCGCTCGCCAAGCCGGAGGCCAAGGAGTCGCCGAAGCCCAGCCCTGAGCCGGAGCCCGCGCCGCCGAAGGCGGAGAAGCCCGCGCCAGAGCCGAAGCTGGAGCCCGCGCCGCCGAAGGCTGAGAAGCCCGCGCCCGAGCCGAAGCCGGAGCCCGCACCGCCCAAGGCCGAGAAGCCCGAGCCGGAACCGGAACCGGAGCCCGAGCCCGAGCCCGAGCCCGAGCCCGAGCCCGAGCCCGAGCCGGAGCCCGAGCCCGAGCCGGAGCCCGAGCCCGAGCCGGAGCCCGAGCCCGAGCCGGAGCCCGAGCCCGAGCCGGAGCCCGAGCCCGAGCCGGAGCCCGAGCCCGAGCCCG
>JAJFFA010000628.1 GCA_021776885.1 Planctomycetota bacterium | reverse complement strand
TCCTGGCTGCGCACGCTGAGCTCGGCCGGCTGCGTATCGACCGCCGCCGCCACGAGCTCGAGCCGCGCACTGGTGATGCGCGCTCCCCGGGGAACGTCGAGGGCGAAGCGCAGGCCGAGGGTCTCCGCTCCCGCACCCGCGTCCCCCAGGGGCAGCCGCGGGCGGCGCAGCAGCACGACCCCGGCCACGTCCTCGTGGGCGTCGTCGATGTCCTGGGCGATCTCCTGGGTGACACGCCGCGGGCGCGGCACGACCTCGACCCGCGCCATGGAGCTGACGCTCCTGTCGGGCAGGCGCGCGAGGGCCGTGAGGCTGTGCTCTCCGGAGCGCCCGGGCGTCCACGGCACCGAGTGCGGAGCGCGGTGGCTGCTGCCGAGGGGCGCGCCGTCCACGTGGAAGTCGACGCGCGTCGCCGTGGGCGGAGCCAGGGCGAAGAGGCGCGTGGGGCGGCCGACGAACAGGCGCTCGCCGCCCCCCGGAGGCAGGACCAGCACGCCGTCGTCGTCGCAGTCGGGCTGGATCCAGCGTTCGACCCGGGTCTCCAGACCCTGGGGATCGCGCACGCTCAGGCCGACGCGGTAGCCGTAGAAGGCGTTGGCGCAGGGCGTCGGATCGAGGCTGACGCTGTGCGGCCCCGGCCCGGCCAGCACCGGGCCCGGCGAACGGTGGTTCCCGTGCTGCAGGTCGACGCTCCACTCGACGTCGAGGCTGCCCGCGGCGCTCTCGGCGTCCGCGATGCTGGCCTCGAGCACGATGTCGGTGCTGCCGTCCGTCGCGTAGCGCGGCGCCAGGTCGAGGATCTGCGCCGTGGGCGGCGTGTTGTCGAGGTGCAGCACGAGGGTCTCCGTGTCCGAACCACCGCTCGCGTCGCTGACCGTCACGCTGAGTGTGCGCGCCAGGGGTGCACCGCCGGGGTTCTCGAAGCTGTGGCGCGGACTGGGCGCGGTCGAGGTCGTGCCGTCGCCGAAGTCCCAGAGGAACGCGAGGGGCTCGGCTTCAGGATCGCGCGAAGTGCTGGCGTCAAAGCGCACGACGAGGGGGGCGCTGCCCACCTGCACGTCGCTGGCCAGCGCAGCTTCGGGCGGAAACGGCGCGCCCTGGGCAAAGCGCAGGCGGCGCACGATGTGGGCATTGCGCGCGACGTACAGCAGCCCGCCCTCGTAGGGGTCGGCCAGCAGGTAGACCGGGAAGTCGGCCGGGCCGAAGAGGCGCACCTCATGCAGGCGATCCTCGCTGTCGAAGGTCAGGGAGCGCAGCCAGTTGCCGCCGAAGTCCGCCTGGAAGTAGGTGTCGGAGTAGTCGCCGAAGCGCCCCGCCGCGACCCAGGCTCCGCCCACGGCGGCGACGCCACCGAAGGGCGTACCGGCCACGGGGCAGGTGGGGTCACCCAGGGCGGACTGACGCGCGACGCCGTGCTCGAAGATCGGCACCTGGGCCCGGTTGCCACGGGTCTCCCACACGAGCACGGGCCGCGTGTGAACGAAGGTCGGGGTTCCGAGGGCGATCTCGCCGGTCGGGTCGCAGGGCTCGGGGAAGGGCACGAGCTCGGCCTCGCGCTCCTGCCGCAGGAGGTCCTGGAAGTCGTAGAACTCCTGGGTACAGGCTCCCTGACCGAAGAGCGGGTTGGGGGCGCTGGGGTTCGCCACCGGCACGTCGCGGTAGCGCGTCTGGATCGTCAGGCCCTCGAACAGGGGCCAGCCCAGGTTGACGCCCCCCTCGTGCACGACGGAGAGCTCCTCCCAGTCGCCCCAGCCGACATCCGCGACGTAGAGCGTGCCGGGGTCCCCCGCGGCGGGATCGCTGCTGCCCGTCCCGGGGCGCAGGCTGAAGCGGAAGGCGTTGCGCACGCCGACGGTCCAGATGCGCGAGCGCGCCGAGGACGGGTCGGCTGGATCGTAGAACGGGTTGGAGGGCAGGCCGAGCCCCGTCGCGGGGTCGATGCGCAGGATCTTGCCGGAGAGGGTCTCGAGGTACTGGGCGCGGAAGGCGCCGATGTTCTCGTCGGGGCGCAGGATGCCGTCGTCGAGGGCCTGCTGGAAGTAGGTCAGGGGGCTGCTGCCCACGTCGACCACGTCGTAGCTCGCGCTCTCGCCGGCCGAGATCAGGAGCGTGCCGTCCGCGCCGAAGACCAGCGCGCCCGTGCCGTGGGACTCGAACAGGATCGGGATGCCGCGCTCGATGGACTCGCCGATCAGCTCGACGCGGCTGCCCGGGAGCAGGCTGCGGAAGTCGCTGGCGGGGTCGGCGCTGAAGCGCGTCAGGCGACCGATGCTGGCCTCGCGCTCGAGGTCGGCCTGGGGGTCGTACTGCGGGGTCCCGAAGTACAGCAGGTGGTGACGGTCGACGACGTAGTAGCAGTAGAAGCGCCCGTTGACGGCGAAGTCCGGGTCGAGGGCGAAGCCCAGCATGCCGTAGTCGCGCCAGCTGCCGACCTCCTCCGAGAGATCCACCAGGGGCGGCTGCACGGGGCTGCCGTTCTCGACGGCGAAGACCCGGCCCTCCCGATCCCAGACGTAGTCCCCGACCGTGGGGTCGTGGGCGATGCCGACCAGGTCGTGGCTGCTGACGACGAAGTTCTCCTGCACGAAGCCCGGCGGCAGCTGGGCCGCGGCCGGGGGGGCGCAGAGGGCGGAGAGGAGCAACGCGAGGGGACGGGGGATCATGGTGCCGAGCGAGAGCCGTGGGAGTCTCAAAGGTACCCCAGGCTCCCGTGGACCGCCGGCGCCCGGGCTTGCGGCCGCCTCAGCTGCTCTCGGCGCCGTCTCCGGAGCGCTCGGCGCTGTCTCCGGGGCGCTCGGCGCTGTCGCCGGGGCGCTCGGCGCTGTCGCCGGAGCGCTCGGCGCTGTCGCCGGGGCGCTCGGCGCCCTCCCCCGCCTCGACTGCGTCTCGGCGCCGGGCCAGCTCGACCACCAGGGGCAGGACCAGGGTCACGCTCGTGCCGCGTCCCTTCTCACTGACCAGGTCGATGCGACCCTGGTGCTCCTCGATGATGCGCGCCACGGTCGAGAGCCCCAGCCCCGTCCCGTCGCGCTTGGTCGACCAGTACAGGTCGAAGCAGCGCTCGAGCTCCTCCGGCTCCATGCCCACCCCGGTGTCGGTCACCGACAGCTCGGCGATGCTGCCCTGACGCCGGATCTGCACGATCAGCTCGCCCCCGTCGGGCATGGCCTGGACCGCGTTGCGGAACAGATTGACCAGGGCCTGCTCGAGGGCGCGCGGGTCGAGCATGACCAGGGGCAGCTGGCTCGGCAGGTCGACGTGCAGGCGCACGCCGGCCGCCTCCAGCTCCGGCTCGAGGAAGTCGAGGGTGTCCCGCACGAGCTGGCAGATGTCGTGGGGAGCGCGGTTGATCTGGCCGCCGCGGGCGAAGCGCAGGAAGTCGTCGAGGATGCCCTCCAGCCGACTGACCTCCCGCGACAGGGTCTTGAGCCGCTTGACACTGCGCCGTGCGACCGGGTCCTCGCCCTCGGCCTCGCCGCGCCGCGCCCAGTCCTCCTCGAGCAGCGTCAGGTTGATCGCCATCGTCGAGAGCGGGTTCTTGATCTCGTGCGCCAGGCCCCCCGCCAGGCGCGCGAGGAAGGCCTCCCGGGCGTGCGCGCCGCTCTCGTCCCGTGTACCGCGTTCCATGGCTGTATTCCTGAGCGATGGTTCCAGACCCTTCGCCCCACGCGGAGCGGCGGATAGGCTAGCAGGCTGCGCGCCCGACGCGCCCCCAGCTCTCCATGACTGCTCCCCTGCTCTCCTGGCCCACGGCGCAGGCCGCCGCCCCTGATGACCACGTCCTGGCGCAGGTCGTGCGCGCCCTGGGCGCGGGGGAGATCGTGGCCCTGCCGACCGAGACGGTCTACGGCCTCGCCGCCCGCGCGGACCAGCCCGCCGCCCTGGAGGCCCTGCGCCGCCTCAAGGGCTCCGACGAGCGCGCCTACACCTGGCACGCCTCGGACGCCTCGGCCCTGGACGCCTTCGACCCGCGCGGACTGGGCGTCCCACGGCTGATCGAGCGCCTGGCGCGTCGCTACTGGCCCGGGCCCCTGACCCTGGTGCTCGAGGGCGTGCCGACGGGCCTCGAGCGGCTCGCCCATGGTGGCTGGACAGGCCTGCGAGTGCCCTCCCATGCGGCGGCACGGGCCGTCCTGGCCGCGGTCGACTTCCCCGTCGCCATGACCAGCGCCAACCGCGCCGGCGAGCCGCCCTTGACCCGGGCCAGCGAGGTCGCCGAGGCCTTCGCCGGCGGCCTGGCCTGCGTCGTGGACGGCGGTCCCGCGGCGCTGGCCCAGAGCTCGAGCGTGCTGGCCATCGGCCGCGACCGCTTCGAGCTCCTGCGCGAGGGCTTGATGGACGTCCAGGAGCTACGCCGCGCCGCGGGTCTGTCCCTGGGCTTCGTCTGCACCGGCAACACCTGCCGCAGTCCCATGGCCGAGGGTTTGGCGCGGGACGTGCTCGCCCGACGGCTGGGTGTGCCCCGCGAGGGATCCCCGGCGCAGCTCGACGCGCAGCTCGCGCGCTTCGGCTTCTCGGTCACCTCCGCCGGTGTCATGGCGGGAACGGGAACGCCGGTCGCCGAGCACTCGGTCAGCGCCCTCTCGGACGCGGGCATCGACATCTCGGAACACCGCTCGCGGACGGCCGTGCCCGAGGCCATCGCCGTCCTCGACCACGTCTACTGCCTCACGGCCTCTCACAAGGACGCCCTGGTGCACGCCCTGCCCCCCGGCAAGGCGCAGCACATCGAGCTCCTGGATCCCGAAGGGCTGGACATCCCCGATCCGATCGGCGGCAGCCTGGCCGACTACCGCACCTGCGCCGCGATGATCCGCGCGGCGATCGACAGCCGCGCGTCGAGCTGGGTCTGAGCCACGCCGCCGCACGGCGGCCGGGCAGGTCCCGGGCTCAGTCGCCCATGCGCTGCACGTCGCCCGCCCCCTGGACGGACAGGCCGCGCACCTTGGGGTTGCCCCAGTAGCGCACGTCCCCGGCGCCCTCGATGTCGACCTCGATCGAACGCTCGACGCGCAGCGCGACGTCCCCCGCGCCCTCGATCGAGACTTCGGCGTCCTGGGCCACGAGCTCGCGCGCCTCCACGTCGGCGGCGCCCTCGATCACGATCTCGAGCTGGTCGACACGTCCCAGCAGGATCACGTCACCGGCGCCCTCGACCTCGACCTCGAAGGCGCCGCCCGCGAGCCCCTCGATGCGCGCATCGCTGGCGCCCTCGATGCTCAGGGAGCGCAGGCTCGGGACACTGACCTCGACCACCAGGTTCGACTTCATCGAGTAGCTGCCGTGCTCGAGGTCCAGCTCGAGGGTGCGACCCCGCACCCGGGTGCGGACGCGCTGGATGATGTTGCTGTCCCCGCGCACCGTGACCGAGCGCTCCTCGGCCCCGACGCGGGCCACCAGGTCGACCGCGCCCTCGATCGTGATGCGCTCGAAGTCCTCGAGCTCGCGCGTCTCGCTGGCCTCGATGCCGTTGCCCTGGATCCGCGGTCCCGAGCCGGAACTGAACGAGTGCCGCCAGCCGGTTCCGTCGACCGAGATGATGCAGGAGGTCAGGGCCAGGCAGGCGAGCAGGGCGAGTGCCTTCATGAGGGATGGGCTCGAAAGGGGGTCTGGACGGGTCTGGAGCAGGGGTACGCGCGGCCAGCCGGAGCGTTTCGCGGGACTTCCAGGAGTCTGCGTCACCGCGTCCGCCTAGTCCGACTCGTCCCAGGTGAAGGTGAGCAGGCCAAGATCCCCGCGCCCGGGGACCTCCAGCCACTGGCTCTGGCGGCTCCCGTCCCAGGCCTCGAGGCACAGGCGCACCTCCCCCGGGGAGCTCCGGTGGTAGCCGACCACCCGCGTGGTGGAGCCATTCACCATCGAGTAGAGGGCGTAGCGGTTGCCCGTCCCCCCGCGGCCCCCGTCGACCAGGAAGCGATAGCTCTCGCACACGGAGAGCGGGTCGAAGGCCAGGGGTCCCGGGAGCTCGACCTCGAAGCGCATGCGCCGCTCCGTGGGCCCCTCCACGACGACCAGGTCGACGGCCTGGATGGCGCCGGGGTCGAGCTCGAGGAGCTCCTGCGCCGTGCGCGAGTAGCCGCGCCACGCCGGGCAGCGGATCCCCAGGGGCGCGCCGGCGGGGACGCCCTCGAAGTAGGCGTAGCCCTGGGCGTCGCTGGCGACCCTCTGGCTCGTGATCCCGCGCAGGCCCTCAGCGGGGGGCGCATAGAGGTCCACGATGTGGTCCGCGACCGGGCTGCCGAAGGCATCGAGCACCCGCGCCACCACGCGGCCCGCGCCACGCAGCTCGATCCTGACGCGCGCGCCGAGGGGGTCGCGCAGGAGCTGCAGCTGGCCCACGCGCTCGCGATAGATCGCCCAGCCCGGCAGCTCGACCTCGACCTCGACCCCGTCGTGCCGGGGTAGGGGCAAGCGCGCCGTTCCATCGGGGCCGCTGCGCTCCCCGGCCCCGGGCCCGTGCAGCCGCACGAGTGCGCCAGCGGCAGGCCGTCCAGCCACGATCACCTCGACCACCAGCCGGGGGGCCTCGACCCTCGCCGCCACGACGGCCTCGAGGGTCGTGGCCGGCGGCTCGAGGTCCTCGCCCGCGCTGCCTTCGCGCGAGGCGCTCGGGGAGCTCGGGGCCGCGACGCGCCCGACCTCGGGCGGCCCGACCGGCACGCTCGACGGGTCATCGGCCCTCGACGCGGCACCTGCGACGGGCGGCAGCGCCTCGGGCGCGGCGCCGCGGGTCGCGAGGCGCAGGGCGAGGGGGACGACCAGCGCGATCAGCGCCAGTCCAACCAGGCTCCGGGTGCGCCCCTGCATCGCGCTCACCGTAGCGCCGCAGCCGGCTGCGGTCACTGCCCGCGCGCCCGACCCAGAACGACGCCCGAGAGCCCGAGGGCCAGGGCGACCCGGCCCTGGGGCGTGGCCAGGATGCGCGGGCAGAGCTCGAGGGCGCGGCGCGCCGCCAGGACCGCGGCCGCCGGATCGCCCGAGGCCTCGAGCGCCGTGGCCAGAAAGAGGTGGGCGTCGGCGCGCCGGGGTGCGAGCTCTGCCGCGTCGAGCAGCGGCGCCAGGGCGCCGCGCGCGTCCCCCGCCCGCAGCCGCGCCACGCCCTGGGTGCGCGCCTGGTCCAGGCGCAGGGCGCGCTCGAAGGCCGCCAGCTCGGGGTCGGAGCCCAGGTTCGCCCGGGCTCGCTCGAGGCTCACGTCCAGGGCATCGAGGCCCGGCGCGGCGGGCAGAGGCACGCCGAAGCGCGCGGCGTTGGCCCGCTCCCAGGCCTCGCGGGCGCGGTGCAGGAGACGCACGCCGTCGAAGCGGCGCCAGTCGGCGGCGTCGGCGGCGAGGCCCCAGGCCGGCGGGGGCTGGGACTCGAGGGCGCGCAGGCGGGCCAGGTTGTTCGGGAGGTCGAGCAGCACCTGCGCCCCGGCGCGGCGCGGCAGGTAGACGATCCACGGATCGTCGTCGCGCAGCGGGCGCGCGGCCCGGGTCAGGCGGGCGCCCTCGGTGACGAAGCGCGCCAGCAGGCCGCCGGGGGTCGAGAGGCCCAGGTCCCCCAGGGCCCGGACGAGGGGCTGCGCCTGCGCCGTATCCGGCGTGGGAAAGCGCTCGGCCGCGAGGGGCGGCAGCTCGTCAGCGCCGAGCAGGATCACCTGGGTGCCGAAGAGGAAGACGCCGCTCCAGCCGAAGGAGCGCGTGAACGCATCGAGCACGGCGTCGAAGACCCGCGGCTCGAGGGCGTGGGGCGGGACCCACTGGCAGAGCAGGCCCCCGGGGGCGAGGGCGTCCCGGGCGCGGGCGTAGAACTCCTCGGTGTAGAGGTAGACCGCGAAGGGCGAGTCGGGGAGCAGGGGCTCCATCGTGATCACGTCGTAGGCCCCGGGGTCGGCGGCCAGGGTGCGGCGCCCGTCCCCCAGGCGCAGCACCACGCGCGCGACGCCGTCCCCGTCGTCGAGCAGTCCGGGCAGCCCCTCGGCGAAGACGCCGTGGTTGGAGTCGGCGAAGAAGTGCGCCTGGCGCGCGACGGCGCGCGAGATCTCGAGCACGTCGATGCGCTCGACCTCGGGGTGCAGGGAGACGGCGCCGGCCGTGGTGCCGGTACCGAAGGCCAGGACGCAGACGCGCCGGGGCGCGGCGTGCAGCAGCACGGGCAGGTGCCCGAGCACGCGCATGTAGAGGTAGTCGTCGCCGGTGGCGGTGGCGCGGAAGTCGTCGGTCAGGAGCGTGCGCTCGCCGCGCACGCCGTCGTCGACCACGGTCACGGCGAAGTTCTCGTCCTCCTCGAAGGCCAGGATCTCGAAGGCCGGGTTGGAGAGGGCGGGCGAGGCCAGGGCGGGGATCGGCGTCAAGACGGGGTCCGGCGACGAGGACGGAGCGATGCTGACCAGCGACGCCACGGAGAAGGTGGCGGCCACGCTCAGCCCCGCGAGCCCGAGCCCCAGCGAGAAGCGCCCCCGCAGCAGACCGAGGATGCCGAAGCCACACGCCAGGACGGTCACCCCGATCGTTCCGCGCAAGCCATGGTTCGGGACCAGGTAGGCGTGCACCAGAGGCAGGGCGACGACGGCTGCGAGGGCCTCCCAGGCCAGCAGTACGCCCAGGCCACCTGCGCGGGCGCGGGCTCGATGCACGACCGGCACCAGGGCACCGAGCAGCACCAGCGGCGGGGCAACCAGGGTGAAGGCGCGCACGAGCTGAGCGCGCTCGGCCACGGCCCGCAGGGCGGGCGAGCTGAAGAAGGGCCACAGGGACGCGACCGCAGCCAGGCCGACCAGCGCGCGCACGCCGGCATCGCCGCGGGGCAGCACGCGTGGCAGCAAGGCGGCGCCCAGGGCCAGGGCGACCAGGGAAGCCGAGAGCACGGCCGCCAGGGAGGCCTGCATGCCGCCCAGCCAGAGGGCGCCCAGGCGCACGCCGACCCACTCGAGGGAGAGCAGCCAGGCCGTGCCCAGGGCCAGGATCGCGCCCGCGCGCAGGGGGCTCAACGTGGCGCGCGGATCGGAGGCCTCGCCCGCTCGCGCTTCGATCTGTGCCCGATTCGAGAAGCGGGCGGCGAGCAGAGCGCCGAGCAGCGAGAGGGCGCCGGCGGCCCAGGCGGCGGGGGCGCGGCCCAGGGCCGCGGGCAGGTCGCCACCGAAGACCCGCGCGCCGGCGACCGCGCCGGCGAGGTTCGCGGCGAAGAGCAGGGAGACGTCACGCCCGGGCGCGCCCGCGGTCCACATGCCGCGCGCGATCAGGGGCAGGAAGCCGCCCTGGGGCAGGGCCGCCAGGGCGATCGCAGCGAGGCCCAGGGCCGAGGAGGCGAAGACCCCCGTGGCCTGGGCAGCGGGACCCAGGAGCAGAGCGGGTGCAGCGAAGCCCGCGACCAGGGCGGCGCCCCCCAGCACGACGAGCCGTCGGGCGGGCGGCGCGCTGCCGCGACCGAACCACAGGGCGCCCAGGGACCAGGCCGCGATCCACGCCGCCAACCCCAGGGCCGCCGAGCGTCCGTAGCCCAGGGCCAGCCCCGCACTCGAGAGCAGCACCACCTCGAGCCCCATGCCCCCGGCGCCGACCAGCGCGGCGGCAAGCAGC
>JAJFFA010000627.1 GCA_021776885.1 Planctomycetota bacterium | reverse complement strand
CCTGCGAAGTTCAAGCCGGAGTGGAAGCCCAGGCTCGAGGTCCCGCCATCGCCGAAGCTCGCCAGGCAGACGTGATCCTCGCCACGGCGCTGGAAGGCGTAGGCGGCACCCACCGCGTGCGGGATGTGCGTGCCGATCGGAGAGGAGATCGAATAGAAGTGGATCGGCTCCACGAAGCTGAAGTGCACCGGCATCTGTCGGCCACGCGCCGCGTCGCGCGCGTTGCCGAACATGTTGTGCATCATCTCCTCGGCCGGCACGCCGTGGTACATGGCCATGCCGAAGTCGCGATAGCTGGGGAAGATCCAGTCCGTCTTCTCCAGGGCACTGGCCGCGCCGACCTGGGTCGCCTCGATGCCCTTGTTCGGGATCGAGAAGCCGATCCGCCCCGAGCGCTGCAGCTTCATGCAGATGTCGTCGAAGGCGCGCACCGCGAGCATCGTGCGGTAGCAGTGCACGAGGCCCTCGTCGGAGAGGCCCGGGTCGAAGTCGCCCGCCCCGCCGTCGGGTTCGATCACCGACAAGAGCTCGAGAGGGGCCCCGCTGGAGGTCTGGGTGGGATTCATGGGCAGATTCAAGATGAATGGCGCTGGGCCAGGGCACGCTCGGCCCTGCGCTCGCGCACGAGTCGAGTGGCGAAGAACTCACCGGCCTTGTAGCTGGAGCGGACCAGGGGTCCGGAGGCGACGTAGGCGAAGCCGAGGGAGCGGCCGACCTGCTCGAGCTCGGCAAAGCGTTCCGGCGTGACGTACTCCCGAACGGGCGCATGCTGCGCCGTCGGCCGCAGGTACTGCCCCAGGGTCAGGAAGTCGACCTCGGCCGCGCGCAACAGCTCGAGCGCCTCGAGCACCTCGTCCGACGTCTCGCCCAGGCCCAGCATCAAGGACGACTTGGTGAACAGGCCCTGCTCGCGCCCCAGGGCGCGGGCCTCGCGCAGGGTGACGAGGGAGCGCTCGAAGGAGCAGCGCGGATCGCGGATGCGGCGCTGCAGACGCGGCACGACCTCCACGTTGTGGGCCAGCACGTCGGGGCCGGCGGCCAGGAGGGTCTCCAGCGCGCTCCCGGCGTAGTCCGGGATCAACGTCTCGACCACGGTGCGTCCGCTGCGCGCGCGGATCTCGCGTACGCAGTCCGCGTAGTGAGCGGCTCCGCCATCGGGCAGGTCGTCGCGGTCCACGCTGGTGATCACGACGTAGTCGAGGTCGAGCTGGGCGACCGCGTGTCCGACGTGGGCCGGCTCCTGGGGGTCGGGGGGCGCCGCGCGGTCGACGGTCTTGACGGCACAGAAGCGACAGCGCCGGGTGCACTCGTCCCCCAGCACCATCAGGGTCATGGTGGCGTGGTCGCCCTTCCAGCACTCCCCGATGTTGGGGCAGCGCGCCTCCTCGCAGACCGTGTGCAGGGAGAGTTCGGAGGTCAGCTGCTTGAGCCGCGAATAGGCCTCTCCCCCGGGCAGGGGGACCTTGAGCCAGGCGGGCTTGCGCTGGACGGCGGGCCGCGGGCTCTTCAGCCCTTCTTCGCTAGGAGGGTGCACGGGGGGTCTCTCGCAGGCTGCGCAGCTTCGGGTAGGAAGCCGGCAGCCCGGGAGAGTACCAAAAAGGCCCAACTCGCGCCCACGCCCTACGCGTAAGGCACTACGAATAGGACAGTTACGCCAGCTCGACGCGCCAGCCGCTCAGACCGGCGGGCGGACGACGAAGACCCAGTCCTCCGTCGGCTCGCGGGGGGGCGGAGGCACCGGGAAGAAGGCCCCGGTCGGAACGCTGAGGGTGGGCCCCTCCGTGCGGCCGGCGCGCGGATTGAACCACGCGCCCGAGAGGGTCTGGCCCAGGGGCACGTGCCTCAGGTCCAGGGCCCCGGTCGACAGGGCGCGCGGGTAGTAGACGATGTAGAACGAGCCACGCTTGGCGAAGACCTCGGCGCCGCCGTAGAGCGACGAGATCTTCTCGCCGCTGACCAGCCCGTCGTCCGGCTCCATCTCCCAGAACGGGAAGCGCGAGAGCAGCTGACGCGCGTAGCGCATGTACGTCCACATCTCCTCGCGCGTGCGGAAGTCCTCCGTGCGGACATCGCCGCCCACCGGCAGGCTGTGCAGGCCGAAGTACCACTCGAGGTTGCCACCGGAGAGGTAGACGTCGTACAGGACCTCCTTGCGCCGGGAGTCTGCATTGTCGTCCGCCAGCCCCTCGCTGGGCGAACCCTGCTCGTCCTCGTCCACGACGATCGGTTCGCCCCCGTTCAGGAACGAGAGCCGGCGCGCCGCCTCCACTTGCTCGCCGTAGTCACCGTGCAGCTGCAGGGAGGTGATGTTGAGCCAGCGGGAGCTGTTCGTGGTCAGGACCTGGTTGTAGAGCTCGAGGGTGTCGGCCGTGGTGTGCACGGTCAGCGGGTGGCCGTACGCATCCCACATCGCCAGGTAGTCGGCGAAGGCATGCAGCTCGGCCACGCTGAACTCGTCACCGGGATCCGCGGAGTTCTCCTCGCAGAAGTTGAACTTGAGCGCCGGGTTGTGCCCGAACATCGCGACCAGGTTCTTGAAGAACAGCTTGCGCTCGGGACCGAAGACCGTGCTGAGCCAGTTGACGCTGCCCGACTCCTCCTCGGCCAGGACGAACTGGACCAGGATGCCCTTGCGCGTCGCGTGCTCCAGGGTCGTGTTCCACTGCTCCATGCGCGAGACGTCCCAGTGGGTATTGTTGACGTACCCCCCGGCAGGACTCAGGAACGGGAACGTGTCGCGACCATCGCCACCCAGGTTGTTGGGCAGGAAGTAGATCGAGTTGACGCCCTGGGCAGAGAGGTAGTTCAGGGCGCCGATGATCCCACGGCCCGCGTTCGGCGTGCCGTTCGCTGACCAGTCCGGGTCCCCGGGGTTCCAGTCAGCGCGGTGCGTCGGATACTCGTGCAGGAAGCTGATCGACGGCGGCTGACCTCCGGAGTCGAAGGGGTCGTCGAAGCCCGCGTAGCCGAAGAAGTTCTCCGGGCTGTCGGTGCCGCCCTTGAGGAAGAAGCTGCCGTCGCGGAACTTCAGGTAGTGCTCCCCGACGTACTCGAGTTGCCCGGAGCGCAGGAAACCGGGCGCCGAGGGGCTTCGTTCGCTGACGTTGAACACCCGCGGCTGCAGTGGGACAGAGCGCTCCCCCGCAACCCCCAGGGGCTCGACGTTGATCGGGAATGACGCGTACTCGAAGGTCGGCGTCAAGCTCCACAGGCCAGGCTCGTCGGGGGCGAAGCGCACCTTCCAGACGCCCCCGGCGCCGTTTCCGTTGCCGTTACCGGCATAGAAGCCGGGCACCTCGAGAACTCGCCCGCGCGGGCTCCGTAGCCGCGCGGAGAGGCGCCAGTTGAGCCACGGGTTGTGGGGCTCGAGGTCGGCCTCGGTCAGCGGCGCGCCACCGGGCGCGCGCTCACCGGTACGGAAGCGGAACTCCCGTGGGTGCCAGACGGGTGCGCTTTCCGCCGCCTGGGCGAAGGAGAGGCCAGGGAGGAACACGGACAGCGTGAGCGCCACGTAGGCCCACGCCGCAATGCGGTCGAACATGATGAGAGAGTCACGGGTGAAAGGAGGAAGCCCGCTGCCGAGAGATTCGCGTTAACGTACCCGATAGGGTCCGATCCAGCAGCCTCCTCTGGCTAAGAGGGAAGCGAATCCCGCGGCCGAGTGCATGAAAAGGGACTAATGCCGGCGCTTGGCGGCCG
>JAJFFA010000626.1 GCA_021776885.1 Planctomycetota bacterium | reverse complement strand
CGGGGCTCTACCCCACCGCGGGCATCCACCCGCACGACGCCGAGGCGGCGGACGAGGCGACGCGCGCGGCGATCACGGCCCTGTGCTCACGCTCGGAATGCGTCGCCGTGGGCGAGACCGGCCTGGACTGGTTCAAGCAGTACGCGCCGCGCGAGGCCCAGCTCGAGAACTTCGCCTGGCACCTGGGGCTGGCGCGGCGCCTCGACAAGCCGGTGATCGTGCACTCGCGCGAGGCCCACGAGGACACGGCGCGCTGCATCGCCGAGGCGGCGCGCGGCCCGGGGTCGCCCCTGCGCGGCGTCATGCACTGCTACACCATGGGCGAGGCAGAGCTGGCGCCGTACCTCGACGCGGGCTTCTACATCTCGTTCTCGGGCGTGGTGACCTATCCCAAGAACGACGCCAACCGGGCGGCGGCGCGGGCCGTGCCCGAGGAGCGGCTGCTGGTCGAGACCGACTGCCCCTTCCTTGCCCCCCAGGGGCACCGGGGCAAGCGCAACGAACCGGCGCTGGTGCGCGTGGTGCTCGAGTGCCTGGCACGCGAGCGCGGGACCGAGCTGGCCGAGCTCGCACGCCGGACGAGCGCCAACGCGGCCACGCTCTTCGGGCTGGAATGAGAGCGGGGGCGCCACCGTTTCCGGTGACGCCCCCGCGTATCAGCAGGCGTGGAGGTCTGGATCAGTTACCGACCGTGGTCCACACGAAGGTGTCGTTGGCGACGAAGCCCATGACCGCGAGGCCAAGGTCCTCTTCCATGCTCAGCGGCGTGGTGTTCGAGAACGCGGCGTCGAACGCCGGGCCGTTAAGCATCTCGTAGTTCTGAGCGCGGTTGTCGTGCTGCAGGATGTCGCCTTCTTGGTTGATGAAGAAGCAGCGGTTGCCGGTCTTCTCGGCGTCCACCGGCCAGGCGTAGGCGCACCAGAGAACTTCGCAGTTCGCCGGGTCGAAGTTGGCCACGTTGGCCGCGCCGCCGCCAGCCGGGTCCTCACCAATACCAGGGGTCGCACCACCGGCGGTCGGGCCCGGCAGGTAGATCTTGAAGTGGTAGCCCTGACGCTCCACGATCCCGTCGCCGGCGCCGTCCACGAAGACGTTGCCGAAGGCGGTCGCGAGGATGGGCGGATCGAGCTCGTCCGTGCCGACCACGCCGGCGGCGGGAGCCAGGGTCGCGCCGCTGAAGATGCGCAGCGGGATCTGACCCGAGAGCTCTCCGAAGAGGCCGTACTCACCGCCGCCGTCAGCGTCGGTGTCGATGGCGGCCGACGACTGCAGCTGCTGTTGGGCAGCCGCGATCGAGCGCAGCGTGGCCACAGCGGCGTTCTCGTTGGCCGAGATACGAGCGCTCATGAGCTTCGGGATCGCGACGGCCGCGATGATGGCAATGATCGCGACGACGATCATCAGCTCAATGAGGGTGAAACCAGCGTTTCGTTGGTTACGAATCATCATTCTCCTTGGGTTCCCTTTGGGCACCTAGCTTCGTTGGATGGTCTTGTTTGCCTGACCCAGGCCCGGTTGCCCGAACCACTATCGGCTTGCCTTGAGTGCGGTGTTCCCACCGCGTTGCGGTCTGTATCGGCGGGGCGTTTCGGTGACCTTTACAGCGGTCACGAAAAGTCCCGAGTCCTCTCGAGAGGACGGGTGGAAACGTTTTCCACCCCCCTACTCGGCACCGGAGAGCTTGCCGACCATGTCGAGGATCGGCGCAAAGATGGCGAGCACGACGCCGCCGACGATCACGCCCATGAAGGTGATCAGGAGCGGCTCGATCAGACTGGTCAGCGCCTTCACCGAGGCCTTGACCTGGCTGTCGTAGAACTCGGCGATCTTCTCGAGCAGGGTCTCGAGCGCGCCCGTGCGCTCGCCGATGGCGATCATGCGCACGACCATGGGTGGAAAGACCTTGGCCTGGCTCAGCGGCTCCGAGAGCAGGTTGCCGTTGCGCACGCTCTCGCGTGAGTCGAGGACCGCATTCGTGACGACCTGGTTGCCCGCCGTGTTGGCGACGATGTCGAGGGTCGACATGATCGGCACACCGGAGCGGATCAGGGTGGCGAAGGTGCGGCTGAAGCGCGCCAGGCAGACCTTGGTGAACAGTGGGCCGAAGACCGGCATGCGCAGGGTCAACACGTCGAAGACCAGCGTCCCGCGCTTGCTCTTCTTGAAGAGCACCAGCGCCACCGCGGCGGCGAAAAGGCCGCCGAAGACCTCGAGCACGTAGGCGCGCAGGAAGTCCGAGACGGAGAGCACCGCCTGGGTGATGCCGGGCAGGTCCGCGTCGAGGGAGTCGAACACGTTCTTGAACGTGGGCACGACGCCGATCATCAGGAAGGCCGTGATGCCCAGCACGAGCACCATGGAGATGACCGGGTAGGTCATGGCCGACTTGATCTCGCGCGAGAGCTCCTCGGAGGCCTCCTGGTAGTCCGCCAGGCGGTTCAGGATCACGTCCATCTGACCGGAGATCTCCCCGGCCTTGACCATGCTGATGTAGAGGTGGTTGAAGACCTTGGGGCACTGCTCCATGGCTGCCGAGAGGTCCGAGCCCCCGCGCACAGAGCTGACCAGGACCTCGCAGGTGGCCTTCATGCCCGGGGACTCCGCCTGGTGCCCGAGGACATCCAGCGACTCCAGCAAGGAGAGACCGGCACCGACCATGGTGGCCAGCTGGCGTGTGAAGATCACGACCTCGGACTTCTTGCCGCGCGGCTTGCCGCTGGCGCCCTTGACCTTGTCGCCCTTCTGCTTGCCGGCCTTGCCCTTCTTGCCCTTGCCGGAGGCCTCGTCGAGGCGCATCACGATCAGGTTCTGACGGCGCAGCTCGGCGACGGCCTCGGCCTTCGTACCGGCTGAGATCGTGCCCTCGACGGTCTTCCCGCTGGGCTCCTTGGCGGCGTACTTGAAGTTGCTCAACTTCTATTCTCCGTGGTGTGCGTCGCGCGAGTCGCGGGCAGATCGATTAGGGGGGTACGGCGTGTGGACATGCGGCCTCGATCAGTCGTCTTCGAGGGTGATGCGCATGACCTCCTCCAGGGAGGTGATGCCGCGGATGGCGTTCAGGATCCCGACCCGGCGCAGGGTCAACATGCCCTCCTTGAGGGCCTGGGCCTTGAGCTCGTCGACGGCCTTGCCCTCGACGATCATGCGCTTCAGCACCGCGGTCACGGGCAGGGTCTCGACCACCGGGAAGCGCCCGCGGGAGCCCTTGCTGCAGCGATGGCAGCCGTCGTTCTTGGCCTGGAACAGCTCGAGCCCTTTCAGCTCGCCCTGCTCGAAGCCCATCTCGAGCAGCTTCTCCGGCACCGGGTCCTCGACCGGAATCTTGCAGTGCTTGCACAGCCGGCGACCCAGGCGCTGGGCCACGATGCACAGGATCGAGCTCGACACCATGAAGGGGTCGATGCCCATGTCCACCAGGCGCGTGATCGTGCTGACGCTGTCGTTGGTGTGCAGCGTGGAGAGCACCAGGTGGCCCGTGAGTGCGGCCTTGATCGCGATGTCGGCGGTCTCCTTGTCGCGGATCTCACCGACCAGCACCACGTCAGGGTCCTGACGCAGGATCGAGCGCAGGGCACCACCGAAGGTCAGGCCACGCTTGGGGTTGACCGGCACCTGGTTGATGCCGTCCATGCGGTACTCGACCGGGTCCTCGACGGTGACCACGTTGATCTCCGGCTGGGCCACGTACTGGACACAGGAGTAGAGCGTCGTCGACTTGCCCGATCCCGTCGGCCCGGTGACCAGCAGCATGCCGTAGGGCGACTCGACCGCCTTCATGATGTGCGCGAGGCACTGCTCCTCGTAGCCCATCGTCTCGAGCTTGAGGGCCATGCTGCCCGTGTCGAGGATCCGGATCACCGCCTTCTCGCCGCCCACCACGGGCAGCACGGACAGGCGGAAGTCGATCGGGCGGCCCTCGAAGCGGATCTGGAACTTGCCGTCCTGGGGAACCTGACGCTCGGCGATGTCCAGGTTCGCGAGCACCTTGAGACGCGAAGTCAGCGCCGGAAGGAGCGACTTGG
>JAJFFA010000625.1 GCA_021776885.1 Planctomycetota bacterium | reverse complement strand
AGTCGTTCGGGTTCACCCATGCAGGCGTAGGGCGCGGCCAGGCCCCATCACGGAAATGCGAGAAACCAGCGGGCACGAAAAAACCGCGGCCGCACAGGGTGCGGCCGCGGCTGCGGGCTTCAGCCCGGGCCAGAGAGCCCGGTCCTACTCGTCGTCGTGGTCGTCGTGGTCGTGGCCGTGCTCGTCGGAGCCTTCCTGGGCCTCACGCTCGAGACGCTTGCGCAGCTTGCGCTCGCGGGCCAGCTCCGAGCGCAGCTGAGCCTGGCGCGCCTGGGCCTGCTCCTGCTTCTCGATCAGGGGGCCGGCCACTCCCGCGGCGAAGCCCGCCATCATCAGCGGGCCAGCGAAGCCCATGCCGCTGGTCATGTTGACCAGGAACGAGCGGTCCATGCGCGTCACCTGCAGGTAGTCGTCACCGACGATGCGGGTCAGGGCCACCGAGGCCTTGGCGCCGTCCGCGAGCACGTGGTACGGCGGCAGGATCACCCCCGCGTCACGGCTCTGGTCCGCGCGCGAGCGCGTTCCGTTGGCCAGGCCCGAGCACATCAGGCTGGCCAGGCCGTAGCCGTCGGCCAGGAGCCGCGGGGTGTCGAGGAAGGTCACGCCGTAGATGCCGTCGAGGTCGTCGGGCAGCTGCTCGATGAAGCGCGGGTTGACGGCCAGCCCGCCATCGCCGTGGTCGGCCTGGTGCACCGCGGCCATCGCCGCCTGGGGCGTGGCGGCCATGAAGGCGTAGCGGTCCGTGATGACACCCGTCGGCTCGAAGGGGATCGGCAGGCCGGGGAAGGTCAGAGAGGCGTAGGACGCTCCGCCGTCCTCCCATTGACGCACGCGCACGTAGCCCTCGGCCTCGGCCTGGGCGATGCCGTTGATCGTGCCGATCAGGCGCCCGCGGGCGTCACGGATGGCGTCGGCGTTCTCGAGGCTGTTGAAGATGACCATCGACAGCAGGCCGCCACCGCCCGTGGTGTCAGAGGCGTAGATGCCCCAGTGCTCGCCGAGGTTCTCGAAGATGTCGCGCTGCAGGTGGACGCCGGTGAAGGACTCGACCATGGCCATCGGGTCGACCTCGAGCTCGTCACCGAGCATCTCCTGCAGGAGCTCCAGGTAGAAGTTCATCGTGGCGGCGAAGTTGGCGCTGCCCAGGGCGGCCCAGATCGCGTCGGAGGGCACGACGCCGAGGAGCTCGGCGGGGACGCCGCTCTCGGGCATCAGGCCCATCTCGCGCACGGCCTTGGCCATGCCCGGCATCAGCACGGCCTGGTAGCCGCGCTGCGCGTCGTGACCGCTGGAGATCTCGAAGCGGATGTCCGTGAGGTGCAGGCGCTCCATCAGCTTGGTGACCATGCGGGCACCGTCCGAGTCGTCGCCCTGGGTCGCCTGGGACAGGCCCAGCTTCAGCATGCGCCCGTAGTCGAGGGACACGGCGAAGGCGGGCTCGACCCCGGCCGGTAGGCCGCTGCGCGGGATCTCGACCGTGGCCTCGCTGCGCTTGCCGACGGCGACGATGAAGTCGCGTCCGGAGGCACCGAACCAGGCCGGGATGGGGGCCGGCAGGGGCACCAGTCCGCTGGCGTCGGCCTCGAGGCCCTCCATGCCGACCGAGGCGAAGAGGTTCGTGACCCGCGAGGCCAGCTCGCGCGCCTCAGCCTCGGAGCCGGGCAGGAGCAGATTGGCGTAGAAGGGCAGGGGCATGCCCTCGATCCCCTCGCTGGCCAGGCCGGCGCGCAGGACGGCGCTCCCGCCGCACAGGCGAGCGAGCAGCGGGATCAGGTCCGGCGGCATGTCGCCGGCGTTCGGGATCTCCCCGGGCAGCTCGGAGAGCCGGGCGGAGATCATCGCCACGGCGTTCTTCAGGGCGGCGTCCTTGGCGTCGACGAAGAGGGCGTCGACCCCGGCGCTGTAGACCAGGATCAGGTCCTCGTCCGCGGCGGTCGGTACCCCGTGGTTCAGGAGGGGGGTCGGGCAGGCGAGCATCAGGGAGAGCAACATGGATCAGGTCTCTTCGTCGAGGTCGGGGATGTGCGGCGCCGGCGCGGTGGGCGATGGGCGCGGCCTACGCAGGGGGCCCGGTGGCATTCGCCCCGAGCCTGGGGTCACCTCGCCTGGCCGCCCGGGCCTCGGGGGCATCGGGGGCAGGCTGGCAACCGGTCATTGTATCGAGCGCTCGGCCCTGGCGGCCCCAGGCTCAAGTTCGACAGCCCCTCCCCGGGGGGCTATCCTGCGCCGCTCAGGGCCTGGCAGAGCCCCGAGGGGCCTCCCCCCCGGCGTTTTCGGGCCCGCTACGGTCACATACGGCTCCCAAGAACGAACGGCGGACACCCCCATGGACTCGTACGAGGACCCTGTTTCACCTCCGGCCCCCGCTACGGGGACCCGGGCGGGCGAACCGGAGACCGTCGAGGCCGGGTTGGGGCTCTCGCAGGACCTCGCGCAGGACCTACGTGAGCTCCTGCCCGCTCGCGAGCCGAGGGCCCTCGAATCCTTCTACGGCGCCTACTTCGACCGCGTCTACGCCTACGTCCGCCGCCTCGTGCGCGAAGAGCACCTGGCCGAGGACCTGACGCAAGACATCTTCATGCATATCCACAAGTCGCTCGACAGCTACGACCCGACGCGGGAGCTGCGACCCTGGGTGTTCACCATCGCCACCAACAAGGTCCGTGACTTCTGGCGCTCGCGCCGCCACCGGGATTCCCAGCGGGAGTACTCCGTCGACGACGAGGAGGGCGGGATCGACGCCGTCTCCCCGACGCGCGGCCCGCTGGAGGCGGTCCAGGCCGGCGAGGTCAGTGAGCGCGTCGCACTGGCCATCGACGCCCTGCCGGACGGCATGCGCACGACCCTGGTGCTGCGTTACTACGAGGGCCTCTCGTTCCAGGCCATCGGACGCATCGAGGACCGCAACGAGGCCGCCATCCGCAAGCGCTATTCGCGGGCCCTGGAGGAGCTACGACAACTCCTGGCCAAGGACTTGGGAATCGGGCGCAACGAGCCGAAGGAAGCTTGAAGGTACAGAACACGTGAGTGGCCAAGATCAGGAAGCGCGCGAGCGCGCGGAGCTGGAGCAGCTCCTGGCCCAGGGGCAGGCTCCCCTGGCGCGACCCGCATTCCGTGGCGAGCTGCGCGAGCGCTTCATCGCGGGCGAGCTCGAGGCGCTGACGGGCGAGGACGTCGGCCTGGAGCCCGAGCCGGCTCTCGTCGCGCTGCTCGAGCGCTCCGCTCCCCAGGCGGATCCGGCCTTCAAGCGCGGGCTGCGCGACGCGTTCCTCGAGGGAGCTCTGCCGCCTGTTCTGCCCAGCCCGCCGCGCTCCGCGCGCAGCATGAGCTGGCGCTTCCGTCTCATCGGCGCGGCCCTGGCGACGGCCGCCGGGCTGCTGCTCTGGACCACCCTTGTGCGTCCGACCCCGAGTCCGTGGCGTGTCCAGCCGGCGGGTTTCGTCGCCGCCGAGGTGACGGTCGACGCCCAGAGTCTGGCCGGCCTCAGCGCGCAGGAGGTCGGGCGGCGCCTGGTCGGCGCCCGGCACCTGGCCACGGGGAATGCTCCCCTGCGGGTCGAGTGGGGGCGCGTCTTGCTGCTCGAGCTGGGCCCGAACTCGGCCGTGGAACTCAGTGGGCTCGAGCTCTCACGCACGGACCTGGCCCTGGCTAGCGAGCGCGGCTCCCTGCGCCTGGCCACCGGCCCGGACTTCCCCGGTCGTCAGCTCGAGCTACGCACGCCCGACGTCGAGGTCGCCGTGGTGGGGACCGTCTTCGGGATCGACATCGAGGCCTACGGGACCTGTGTGTGTTGCGCGGAGGGCGAGGTCCTGACCCGCTCCCTGCACGATCGTGCCGTCTCCGGGACGGTTGGAGGCGAGGCCATGGGCTTCGTCTTCAGCGACGGCCGCGCGGCCCAGTTCGGCCAGGGCATGCCCCACGCACCGGCGCTCGAGCCCCTGCGCGGCTACTGGTAGCCTGCGCGGGCCGCGCGCCCCGGTTCCTGTTCCCGGTTCCTGTTACGGTGCGCCCCTGCCCAGGGCCTCTCGCCCGGGGACATCGACCTCCCGTGGAATCGAACCCGAGCGAACCGGAGCGGCTGCGCCAACACGCAGCCGACCTCGAGACCCGCCCCGAGCCGATCGTGGGCTCCCTTGAGGAGACCGCGCCGACCGAGGGCGAGGTGAGCGGACGATGACGGACAGCTCTCTGTTCGCGCAGGTCGATCTGCTCCAGGCTGCGCTGGTGATCAGTGCTCTGGGGTTGGCCGTGGTCGCACGCATGCGCATGGTGCGCAACCCGAAGCTGGGCAAGCCCCTGGGGCTGGTGCACGACTCGGGGGGCATCAAGCCCGTGCTCTTCGCCGTCGAGACGGGCCTGTTCATGATCGCGCTCCTGGTTCCGGAGCCCTTTCCGACGGAGCATGCGCTCTTCGCGCTCTACGGAGCCTTCATGCTGACCTGGCTCTGTCCCGGCGCGAACGATCGCGGGTTCGGGGACGAGGGCGTGTTTCGAGGCTGGTACGGCCGTCGCTACGAGGAGCTCGAAGAGTGGCGCCTGACCGGCGCGCACCTGCGCTTCCGCCTGCACGGCGAGTGGACCGCGGTCGAGCTCCCGCGCGAGCGACGCGCCTTCGTGCGCGAGATCCTCGAGCGCGTGGCCCCCGAGAGCCAGAGCCGCTTCACCGAGTAGCTCGAGGCCGACGGGGCCCGCGGACCTACGAGACGCGTCGGCCGCGTTTCTTCTTCGGCTGCAGGTACGGGACACAGGCTTCGCCCACGTCGTGCGCGTCGATCTCGGTCAGGCAGACCCTGCGCTGGGTGAGGCACTCGCGTAGCCCGCAACCCTGGCACTCCACGGCGGTGCTGAGCACGGTGTGGCCGGTGCCGTACGGATACCAGCGGCCGCGCCAGTCGCGGGCGGCGAAGACGGCCACGCAGGGCGTGCCCACCGCGGCGGCCAGGTGAGTCGTGCCTGTGTCGCCTCCGATGAACAGCTCGCAGCGCGCCAGCGCCTTGGCCGCCTCGCGCACCTTGATCGGCCCCGCGGCGACGTAGCCGCGGCCCCACTCGGCGACCATGCGGTCACCCAGGATGCGATCCTCCGGGCCTCCGAAGACCACGGGCCAGATGTCGTGGCTCTCGATCAGGCGCGAGACCAGCGCGCTGAAGCGCTCGGCCGGCCAGACCTTGGCGGGGAAGCGCGCGCCGGGGCCGATGCCGACCCAGCGACGGCCGCCATCCTGGGCCTGAGCGGCGCTCCAGGTCTCGACGGCCTGATGCTCGGCGGTCGACAGGCGCAGGTCCATCGAGCCCTCCCCGGGGCCGGGGATCTCGATCCCGTCCGCGGCCAGGCGCGCGAGCAGCAGGTCCGCCTCCGAGTTCACCTGAGGCCAGTGCTCCGGCCAACCGGACGCGCGCGGCTCCGGCAGCGCGGGAAAGCCGCCCATGCCGATGATCTTGCGGATGCCGGCGGCGCGGAAGAAGCACTCGTCGCGCACGATCGCCGGCGGCGAAGTGTCGGAGGGCACGAGGTAGTAGAGCGCCTGGAAGCGCTGCCGCAGGAGCTTCCACCAGACGCCGGCCAGGGCCGCGCGCCGGGCCAGGCCGCGGACGTGCTCCTCGGGCCAGGCGATGTAGCGGTCGACCAGCCCACTGCCCGCCAGGAGCAGCTCGGGTGGGACGTCGCCCGAGGTGGCGTCGCGGTTGGTCAGGAGGCTGATCTGCGCGCCCGGATGCTCGCGCCGGATCACGTGCAGTGCGGGCAGGGCGACCAGGGTGTCACCGAGCTGACCGGTGCGGAAGACGAGGATGTTGGGCGGGGCGGACATGGAGTGGGGGCAAGGGGCCGCTCACTCATCGACCGCCGGGGTCAGGGGCATGAAGCGAATCCGCCCCCCGGAGATCAGGCCCCGTCGACCTGCGCGGGCCTCGGCCGCAGGGGCGGATCCAGGGCGAACAGGTCGCCTGCGATGCGCATGGCCAGCACGGCTGCGAAGAAGGTGGGCAGGGCGCCGAACATGTGCAGCAGTCCGGAGGGGACGGCGGCGATGACCGTGATGAGCGTCACGAACGGGATCGAGTGCGCGAGCCGCGTGTGCCACAGGAGCAGGCGACCGAGGACGAAGCCGAGCCCTGCGCCGAGGGCTGCGATCGGGACGCAGAAGAAGAGCAGCATGGGATCCCGGAAAGCACCCAGGAGGCCCATGCCGTGGGCGCCGTCCGACTCGGGCAGGGTCTGGAGCAGGACGCCCAGAGCGACGATCGTCGCCAGGATCGCGCAGGCGCTCGCTCCCAGTGCGAGGCCCATGAGGCGGGCGAATGCTGTTCCGCGCGCAACGGACAGGGACGGAGGGGCCTCGTCCATACGCTCAGCATAGCACCCCGACCTGACGGCCTAACCGCCGCCTGCGGGGTCGGCCAGGAGGGCGCGCGCGCTCCACTCGCGGTCGAAGAGCGGGGCACCGCGCAGCCGCTCCGGGCCCTGCAAGTGCCGTGCGCAGAGGCGCCTGCGCTCGCGGTCGATC
>JAJFFA010000624.1 GCA_021776885.1 Planctomycetota bacterium | reverse complement strand
CGCACTCGGCACGGGCATCGCCGCCAGCTACGCCCTGGTCGGCTTCCTCGTGACCGGCTTGTCGCCCATGGTGCCCCTGCTCGAGCCGATCGCGATGCTGACGCCGTTCCACTGGTATCAGCACGGCAACCCGATGGTGAACGGGCCGACCTCGGCCCAAGGTGTCCTGACGCTTGCCGTCGCCGGGCTCGGGTGGGCGGCGGTCGCGGCCTTCGATGGCCGGGACCTGGGCACCTCCCCGCGTTGGCTCGCGGACGGGATGCGACGCCTTCGGCACGGAGCGCAGCGAGCCACCCGGCACGGGCAGAGATCTCGAGCTCCGAGGCTCGTTCGCCTGCTGCGCAGCACTTACGGCAAGACCCTCTGGGACCGGCGCGTGACGCTGCTCTTCTGGACGTTGGGACTGTGCGGTCTGGCGGCGGCGACGGGGGGGCTTTGGCCGACGATCGAGGCGAGCAGCCAGGACCTCGAGCAGCTGATCGCGCTTGTGCCGCAGGAACTGTTCGCTGCCTTCGGAATCGAGGACCCGGCGCTGCTCTTGACGCCCGCGGGTTTCCTCTCCTCGCGCGTCTATGCGACGGTCGGACTTGTGCTGATGCTGATCTTCTCGATCGGCGGCGGGGCCGCTGCGGTCGCGGGCGAAGAGAGCCGCGGGACGCTGGAGCTCGAGCTCTCGACGCCCGTCACGCGTGGCCGGCTCGCGCTGGAGAAGCTCGCCGGGATCGCGACGCTCTTGGGGCTGTTCGCGGGGGCACTCTTCGTCACGCTACTCGTCACCGACGCGGTCGTCGGCCTGGACCTGCGGCCGCTGCACGTCCTCGCCGCGAGCGTGAAGCTCGCCGCGGTGTCGATCTTCTTCGCCGCACTCGCGCTGGCCATCGGATGCTGGAGCGGAAGCGCAGCGTTGGCACGGGGCGTTCCTTTCGCCCTTGCCCTGGGCGGATTCATCGGCAACATCGCCGCTGCTGCCATCGAATGGCTGCGCCCCTTGCAGCTCGCCTCTCCGCTGTCCTGGTACCTTGGGAACACGCCGCTTCTCTCGCGAGGTTTCAGCTGGGGGTTGGCGCCGCTCATCGCCGGAAGCGTGGTCTTGGCCGCGCTGAGCGTGCACGCCATCGAGCGCCGGGACATCGGATAGGACCTTCCTCAACCGGGGCAGGGTCAGCGGGCAAACCCAGTAGCAGACCGGGCGGATGCCGAGACCGAACACTCTCCGCCGGGCATCCATGTCGCGGTAGGGCCACCTCGATCATGATTAACCGAGACACCCCGACTGCGACACGACGGTACGCTTGGCGCGAGCCGGACCCCGAGAAGCGACTGCCGCTGGCCGCCCTGCACCACATGGACAGCGCCGTCGGCGACGTGTACGGCAGGTGAAGTCTGCGCCACAGGAGCACAGCCTCTGAACGAGGGATCAAGCCCCCAAGGGCGATCACCTGGCAGCATCTCGCGACACGTGCCTCGCGAGCCCCGCTTCGCACCCGTGACTTCCCCCGCCCCCGAGGGCACGAAAAAAGAGGACCCAGCCGGGAAGGGCCGAGTCCTCTCTTTGAATTGGTAGCGGGGGTAGGATTCGAACCTACGACCTCCGGGTTATGAGCCCGACGAGCTGCCAGACTGCTCCACCCCGCGAACCGTTGTGGGCGTGATTCTAGCTTGCAGGGTGGGCGATTCAACCTCTTCTTTTGGAAGGGTCGGCTTTCGAGGGTGCCGCTATTCTCGGAGCGGATGGACCCCGCGATCCTGCACATCCTGGGCCTGGTCGGGTTGTTCGTTCAGGCTTTCTGCGCCTGGATCTTCGTGGCCGTGCTGGCCGCCCTGCGCGAGCCGCAGCGCGGGCGCGGCGAGGCGCGTAGCGGGGCCTACGGGAGCTTCCAGCAGGCCTTCCTCGCCCTGGCCCTGGCGCTCAGCGTGATGAGCTTCCGCTTCTGGCCCGGCCGCGGCCTCAGCGACCAGAACCCGTACTGGCAGCAGGGTCAGCTCGCACCCACGGCCTGCTACGTCCTCTACATGGCGCTGAAGGGCTGGTTCGGCCTGTGCCTGGTGCGTGGCAGCTACGAGCTGCGCGGGGGCGGATCGCCCGCGTGGCTGCGGACATGGCACTGGCCTGTCATCGCGCTGATGGCGGCGACGCCGCTGGCTGTGCCCTACATCGATCCCTTGCTCATCATCCAGGCGCCCGTGATGGTCGCCTGTGCCCTGCTCGCCCTGCGCGGGCACTGGCCCCTGCGCTCGCGGGACAGCGGAGCGCGGATCGTCGCCGCCGGCCTCGCCAGCCTGGCGCTGATCTGGACCTTCCACGCGGGGGTCGAGCTCTCGAGCCAGGCCTGGCCCCTGCGCAAGCCGCTGATCTCGCTCAACTCGTTCATCGACCTGGGCGTGCAACTGGCCCTGGGCATCGGGCTGGTCGTCAGCCTGCTGCAGCAGGCCCACCGGCGCGCCCTGGAGGCCGAGCAGGAGGAGGCGCGCCTGCGGCGCGAGCTCGAGAAGGACGACAAGCTGCGCGCCCTCGGCACCGTGGTCTCGGGGGTCGCCCACGAGCTGAACAACCCCCTGACCGTGATCCTGGGCTACGCGGAGCTGCTGCAGGAGTCGTGCGTCGACGGAACCGCGGCCATCTTGACCGAGCAAGCCGAGCGCTGCCGCGGCATCGTGCGCAACCTCTCCGCCCTGGCCGGCCAGTCGGTGCACCCGCTCGAGGAGATCGACCTGGAGCAGCTCGCGCGGCGCGTCGTGCGCGGTCTCTCCCCCGAGCTGACCAGCGAGGGGCGCGGGGTCTGGGTTGACGACATGCACGGGCTGCACCTGTACGCCGACCGCATCGGAGTCGAGCAGGTGCTCGCCAATCTGCTCTCGAACGCCCTCGATGCGAGTCCGAAGGGTGGAGTGGTGACCGTGCGCGCCCGCGCCGTCGATGACGGGGTCGAGCTCGTGGTGCTCGACGAGGGCCCGGGCGTGCCCGCCGGGGACCGCGGCCGACTCTTCGAGCCCTTCTTCACCACCAAGGCGCCCGGCAAGGGGACCGGGCTCGGGCTCTCGATCGCCCATGCAATCGTCCGCGCCCACGGGGGTTCGATGCGCGTCGAGGGTGGCCCCGCGGGACGCGGCAGCGCGTTCGTGACCCGGCTCCCGCTCCACGGCAGCCAGGACCCCTCCGGCCGCCCCCCCGCAGCGCCCCTGCCCGCCGCCGCCACACAGGATGGCCTCGTGCTCGTCGTCGACGACGACCCGGCCGTGCGCGCGATCCTCCTGGCCCAGGCCAAGCTTCGCGGATGGCGCGCGATCGAGGCGAGCCGTGCGGAGGAGGCCCTGGCCGCGCCCCTGGCCGAGATCGACGCCGTGTTGTGCGACGTGCGCATGCCCGGCATCGGCGGCGCGGGCTTCTACGACCGGCTCGTGGCCGACTCGCCGCAGATCGCCGCGCGGGTCCTGTTCATGACCGGCGACCTCGCCTCACCCCAGGCTCTGGCCTTCGCCGAACGCTGCCCACGCCCCCTGCTCCAGAAGCCTTTCGACTTCGACAACGTCTTCGAACGCCTGGCGCAGATCGCCGCCGTCCAGGCGCGCTGAGCCTGCACGCCTCCGAGGCGCGCTCAGCGCGTCTCGAGCAGCTCGAAGACGGCCTCCAGGACCGGGTCGCGGTTGGCGAAGTAGTCGGCCGCGGTCAGGGCCACGGGTAGGTCGGGGGCGATCCAGGGCCGGTCGTCGCCCGGGTCGGAGTCCTGCCAGTAGCGTGACGAGATGTTGGCGCGCACCCGGCTGTAGGGCAGCACGAGGTCGGACTCCTCGCCCACGAAGTTCGGGCTCGAGGAGCTGGGCTCGCCGACGAACAGGGCGTCCGTCCAGCGCTCGACGCGGTTGATGAAGTTCTGCGCCGCCGAGAAGGTGTTGCGCCCCGTCAGGACGAACAGATCGAGGCCGTCCGAGCGCAGATCGAACTCCACCAGCACGCGCAGCAACGGGCGCAGCAGGCCGTTGTTGCCGCCGTTGTTGTGACGCACGTCGACGACGAGCACCGTGCCCTCTGGACGACACGCCTCGCGCACCCGCCCGGCAAACTGCTCCAGGCTCTCCGGTGGTGCGTCGCGCACCTGGTTGAACTGGACGTAGACACAGCCCAGCTCGGGCAGGGTCTCGAGCCAGTAGTTCGCATCGACGTTCGTGAGGTAGAGCGGGAGCGGCCCCTCGGCGGCGGGCGAGGGGCGCAGCTTGCGCACGAGCTCGTGCTGGCCCGCCTCGACCTCGACCTCGCGCTCGCTCCCGTCCGCCGAGCCCAGGGTCAGGGTCACACGGCCCCCGGGCGCTGCGACTCCGAGGTCGCGCAGGACCCCCAGGCGCGGGAGGTAGAAC
>JAJFFA010000623.1 GCA_021776885.1 Planctomycetota bacterium | reverse complement strand
CGGCCTGATCCTGGCGGAGCTCGAGGCCCTCGGGCTGGCCGACGACACCATCGTCGTGGTCTGGGGCGACCACGGCTTCTACCTCGGCGACCACGGCATGTGGGGCAAGACGGGCACCTTCGAGGTGGCGGCCCGCGTGCCCCTGCTGTTGCGTGTCCCGGGGCGCACCGCGGCGGGGGCCAGGGCGGACGGCATCGTCGAGCTCGTCGATCTCTACCCGACCCTGTGCGAGCTCGGCGGTCTCGAGACCCCGGGCCACCTCGAGGGAGCGAGCTTCGCAGCGCTGCTCGACGAGCCCACGCGGCCGTGGAAGAGCGCCGCGTTCACCTGGCAGCCCCTGGGACCGGCCGTGGGCCTCTCGATCCGCACGGAGCGCTGGCGCCTGACCAGCTGGCGCACCGCCGAGCGCGAGCTCGACATCGAGCTCTACGACGTGGGCAGCCTCGAGGGCGCTGCGGCCTCCAGCCCCAACCTGGCCCGGGACCCGCAGCACGCCCAGACCGTCGCCGAGCTGCGCGCGCGGCTCGAGGCTGGCTGGCGCGCGGCCCTGCCCTCCTCTTGACGCCCCCGGGTTGACGCCCAGGGTGGTTGTCCCGGGGCGGGGGCGGGCGTAGGTTGACCCTAACGGAAGCCGAACAGCCATGGCCAGTCACGAGCAGCGCGCGGGGGGCGGTCCCCTCGACCCGACAGCCCCGCTTCGAGCGGGCGCCCCGGCGCAGCCGCAAGCCCCGGCGCAGCCGCAGCCCCCGGCGCAGCCGCAACCCCCCGGCCGCGGCGGCGCGCGGCGTGCGCGGCGCGGAGCGGGGGTGGCCTCCATCGTGCGTCGGCTGCGCAGCGAGTCGCGCTGGCGCGACCGCATCGTGCACTGGCACACGACCCCCGCGCGTGCCGCGCGCAACGCGCCCTGGCCCGCGGGCCTCGACCCACGCCTGGTGTCGGTGCTGCAGGCCAAGGGCGCGGGAGAGCCCTTCGTGCACCAGGCGCGGGCGATCGAAGCGGCCCTGTCCGGACGCGACGTCCTGGTCTCGACGCCCACCGCCTCGGGCAAGACCCTGTGCTACACGGCGCCGGTGCTGCAGCGCCTGCTCGAGAGCGGGGGCAGGGCGCGCACGCTCTTCCTGTTCCCCACCAAGGCCCTGTCCCAGGACCAGACCGTCGGGGTCACGGGGCTGGTCGAGGCCCTGGGCCAGGAGTGGCACGCCTTCACCTACGACGGCGACACCCCGCCCTCCGTGCGTCGCACCCTGCGTGACCGAGGGCACCTGATCCTGACCAACCCGTGGATGCTGCACGCGGGGATCCTGCCCAACCACGCCAAGTGGTCGGAGCTCTTCCGCGACCTCGAGTACGTCGTCGTCGACGAGGTGCACACCCTCTCCGGCGTCTTCGGCTCGAGCGTGGCCAACGTGCTGCGCCGCCTGCAGCGCATCGCCCGGCACTACGGCAGCTCGCCGCGCTTCCTCGCCTCGTCGGCGACCCTGTCCGATGCGGCCGGCCACGCGCGGCGTGTCTTCGGACGCGAGGTCGAGGTGATCGAGGACGACGGCTCGCCCGCGGGGGAGCGCCACTTCGGGGTCTACAACCCACCGATCCTGAACCCGGTCGGGGGCCTGCGCGCGAACGCCCTGGAGGAGGCGCGCGAGCTGGCCAGCGTCGTCTGCGGCCCGGGGCACCAGACGATCTTCTTCTGCCGCCGGCGCACGGCGGTCGAGGTCTTGACGCGCTACCTGAAGGAGGCGGCGCCGCGCCTGGGCCTGAAGCCCGACGAGGTGCGCGGCTACCGCGGGGGCTATCTGCCCGAACTGCGGCGCTCGATCGAGGGCGGGCTGAAGAGCGGCGCGGTCAAGGTCGTGGTCTCGACCAACGCCCTCGAGCTGGGCATCGACATCGGCGCCCTCGACGTCTGCGTGCTGGTCGGCTACCCGGGTTCCCAGGCCTCGTTCTGGCAGCGCGCCGGGCGCGTCGGGCGCCGGCAGAAGCCGAGCCTGGTGGTACAGATCGCGCGCTCCGAGCCCGTCGACCAGTTCCTGGCGCACCATCCGTCGTGGCTGTTCGAGGCTCCGCGCGAGCGTCTGGGGCTGGATCCGGACAACCTGGTGCTGCTCTCCGAGCAGCTCAAGTGCGCCGCCTTCGAGCTGCCTTTCCATGAGGCCCCGGAGGGGGGCGCGGACGGGGAGTCTCTCGTGGGCGAGCCCGAGTATGGCGCCGCGCCCTGCGTGCCCGAGATCCTCGACTACCTGGCGGAGGAGTCGGGCTTCCTGCTCAAGCGCGACGCGACCTGGTACTGGATGGCCGACGCCTACCCCGCGCAGGACGTGTCCCTGGCGGGCGGCGAGCCGGACAACGTGCTGATCCTCGAGCTGAACCCCGACGACCCCGAGGGCGAGGGCAACCAGCGCGCCCTGGGTGAGGTGGACCGCGAGGGCTCGATCACGAGCGTCTACGAGGGCGCCATCTATCAGGTCGAGGGCGAGACCTGGCGCATCGAGCGCTTCGACTACAAGAACCGCCGCGCCTGGGCACGACGGGTCGACTCCGATTACTTCACCGACGCCCAGACCGACACCGAGGTGCGCGTCCTGCGCCTCGAGGCGCGCGCCAGCCGCCGGCGCGAGGACGCGCCGG
>JAJFFA010000622.1 GCA_021776885.1 Planctomycetota bacterium | reverse complement strand
TCCTCTTCGCCCAGCTGGTAGAGCGTCTTCGCGCGCTGCAGGTGCGCGCGCCCGTGGTCGCCCTGGCGCGCGATGACCAGGTCGAAGAGGCCCAGGGCACGGGGCATCTCGCGCCGCTGCGCGGCCAGCATGGCGGACAGGAAGAGCGGCTCGAGGCTCTCGGGGTGCTCGGCCGTGACCTTCTTCAGCTCGCGCTCCGCGAGCTCCAGGCGCCCCGCCTCCAGGGCGGTGCTGACCAGTCCGACCTGATCGGCGAGGTGGCCGGGGCGGAAGCGCAGGGCCTCCTGGTAGGCGGAGCGCGCCTCGTCCCACTTCTGCTCGCGCACGTGCACCTCGGCCAGGTTGTGCCAGGCCTCGGGTTGGGCTCGGTTCAGCTCGAGGGCGCGGCCCAGGGCCTCGCGCGCTGCGTCGTACTCGCCGCGCACGAAGTGCGTCGTGCCCAGGCCGGTCCAGGCGCGGAAGCTGAAGGGGAAGGTCGCGGTCATCTGCTCGAACACGCGCAGGGGAGTCTCCTGGTCGTGGTCCGGCGGCAGCTCGGCGTAGTACAGGTAGCACCAGCCCTGTCCCAGGTTCGACTGCAGCCGATCGTCGACCGAGACCATCACGCTGGGGTCGGGGCGGCGCTCCTCGGGTTTGGTCTCGTTGACCAGCTGGATCATCTCCTCCAGGCGATCGCGAAGGGGCGCGTCCGGGCCGAGCTTGGCTGCGGCGGCGCCGTAGTCGTGGCCGATGGAGAGCGACGTCAGGAACTCGAGGAAGGCCTCGTCGAGCAGGTCCTTCTCCTGCTCGACGCGGTAGCGCTCGAGCAGCACGCGCCCCAGACCCCAGTGGGCCACGGGCACCTTCGGGCTTGCGGCGACGGCGCTGCGGAAGAAGCGCTCCTCGTCCTCGAAGGTGGCGCTGTGCTGCCAGGCGGCGACTCCGTAGACGACGGCCACGACTCCCAGCAGGGCCTGGCCGACGGGGCGCGGCAGGCTGCGCTCGAGAGCGATGGCCAGCAGCACGCACCAACCCAGGCTGGCCAGGTACAGGTAGCGGTCCGAGAGGGGGAAGGCGCCGACGGCCTCGAAGTAGAGCACCACGGGCAGGACGCAGGCGGCGATCCAGATCAGGGACAGGAGCACCAGCGGCTTGCGCCTCTTCCAGCCCAGGACCAGGGCCAGGCTGAAGAGCGCGCAGGCGCCGAGGGCCTTCAGGATCGCGGGGTCGCTCAGGGCCACCTCGGGCCGTACGCCGCGGAACACGGCCAGGTCGAAGGGGATCGCGAGCAAGCCGAGGAAGCCGCCGAAGAGCTCGACGCGCAGGCTCGCGTTGCGCGCCGCACTGAGGCCGAAGTGGGCGCTGGGTCGATCGAAGCCCGCGGCCAGGTCGCCGTACACGGCGGCGCGGGCCAGCCAGTAGGCCACCAGCACCAGGCCCACCGGGATCCAGGCGCGCAGGGCGCCCGGCCGGCGCGGATAGCGGAAGAGCACGAACTCGACCGCCACCAGCAGCAGCGGGATGGCCAGGGCCTGCTCCTTCGAGAGCAGGGCGGCGGCGAGGAAGAGGGCGGCGAGCAGCGGACTGCCGCGCACTTTCTCACGCCGCGCGCCGATCCAGGCGTTGACCGAGCACAGGGCGAAGAGCCCGAACAGGGGATCGTTGACGGCGGACATCCAGGACACGCTCTCGACGTGCACCGGGTGCAGCGCGAACAGGATCGCGACCAGGTAGGCCGTGACGGCGCCGAGGCCGAGGCGCGCGGCGAGGCGCCAGGCCGCCAGGGCGGCCAGGGTGTGCAGCAGGATCGAGACCAGGTGGAAGCCTGCGGGCTGGCCGCCTCCCAGCTGGTGGGCGATGGACAGGACCGTGACGGTCAGCGGTCGCCAGAAGGGGATCTCTTGCGCGAAGCCCGGGTCGGCGAAGCCCCAGTGGGGGCGGCGGAAGGCCTCGAGCGCGGCCGACAGGGAGTCGAGCTGGGGGTTGCGCTCGATCAGGGTCCTGTCGTCGTAGACGAAGTCACCGCCGACCGAGCGCGACCAGGCGCCGAAGACGATCAGGACGAGCAGGGCGGCGAGGGCCAGGGTGCGCGAGCGCGACCCGGGCGCGGGGGCAGAGTCCTCCAGGACCCGCTGGGGGTCGAGGGGCTCCGCTTGGGCGGTAGAGCTCATGGATCAGGGTGCCAGCCGGTCCAGCGCAGTCTACGCGGTGGGCGCCGCGGTGTTGGGATCGGGCGACATGAAAGACGCCGGGCGGGGCGCTCTCGCGCACCCGCCCGGCGTATTCGGAAGCGGCCTTCTGGCTCAGTCGCAGAAGGGCACGTTGATGCCGTCGGACAGGTTGAAGCCCGAGCCGCCGGGGCCCATCGGGTCGCGGAACCAGAACTGGAAGTTGTGGTCCGTGCCGCCGCTGATGGCCGGCTGGGTGGTCAGGTCGACCGCGATGCTGACGCTACCGAAGGTGTCGGTGGTGACCAGCGGGAAGAGGCGCGTGGTGGCGCCGCCGACGCAGCGGAAGCCGTCACCGAAGGGGGACGAGATCTGGTTCGGGCCGTAGAAGAACAGTCCGACCTTGTTGGCCGCCGCCTCGTTCACGTCCAGGGAGAAGTTGTTGTCCCCGACGATCTGCGAGCCGCTGATGGAGATCTCTGCGCCCAGGCCGCTGTTCGAGTTCGCCGTCGAGGTGCAGTAGTTGGTCGCGGGCAGGCAGCCGTCCACGTCCGGGTCATAGGGGAAGGCGTTCGACATCGACATGCCGCCCGACAGGTCGTCGTTGCGGATCATGACCTCACCCGGGCCCGCACCCGCGGGAATGGCCGTGGTGATCACGCCGCTCGATGACGAGATGTTGTTCAGGGTCACCGTGTAGCCGCCCGAACCGGGGTGGGCGTTGGCGTCCGTGAAGCGGATCTGGTTGTTGTTGGGCGATAGGTTCGTGCCCACGATCGTGATCATCCCGGAGTTGACGGCCACGGACGAGATGCTGGGCTTGCCCGGGTCGAGCGCGCCGTAGATGAACTGCACGCCGGCCATGTCGTCCGGCGCGATCGAGCGCGCCGGCAGGCCGGTGCTGGTCGAGGGGAACATGGTCGCGTTGTTGACCTGGCTGTGCCCCAGGCCGAGGGCGTGCCCGTACTCGTGGCAGGCGACGCCCTGGAGGTCCATCGCGCCGCTCTGGGTGCCCGGCCCGTCCTTCCACGGCTGGCACTCGTAGTAGCGGATGCGCCAACCGTTGTTGATCGGGGTCTCCGTGAAGGCCAGCACGCCGCCGTTGCAGCCGCCGAGCTCGGAGTGGGTGTTGTCGTTCGTTCCACCGACGCCCGAGGCGGCGCCGACGAAGATCGGGTCGAAGTTCGCGCCGCCGCTACCGACCACCGGCTGGCCGGGGTC
>JAJFFA010000621.1 GCA_021776885.1 Planctomycetota bacterium | reverse complement strand
AGCCGGTGGCCGTCACGGCCACCGCGGTCGGTCCCGCGAACTGAAGCGACGCGCCCGGGAGGGTGTCCGAGATTCAGCGAGGCTCGCGCGCCCTGGGGCACGCGGGCCTCGCTTGTCTATCGCACTTGTCCATGAGGAGCGCGCGATCGCGGGGATGCCGCCCCGGGTAGGAGATGTTCCACGTGGAACATCTCGTCCACGCGCTCTTCGCGGCGAGACCCGACGCCGGTCGCGGACCTGGAGCCCGGTCCTTGTCCCGAGTGTTCCACGTGGAACACCGCGCCAGAAACGCATCCGGCCCGCCCGAGCCGTCTGGTCTCGAAGCGGGCCGGCGAACGTCACCCGGAGTGCGCGGCGTGCGCTACAGGTCGGGACGAACTGCTCCCGAGCCTCAGCGCCTGTTCTGGCGCTAGATGCGGTCCGTCGGAGCCAGGTGCTCGAAGAGCCGGTCGAGCTCCCCGCGGTCGTGGTACTCGATCACGATCCGGCCGCGGTAGCCGTCCTGGTTCTCGATGCGGATGCGTGTCCCCAGCTTCTCGCGCATGCGGTCCTGCATCGCGGTCACCCAGGGCTCAGGCCGCTTGGCGGACGATGATGTGGCGGCCGCGGCGGACTGGGTGTGGGCCGGCTTGAGCTCGGCGCGCACCGCGTCCTCGACCTGGCGCACCGAGAGACCCTCGCGAACGATACGACCCAGGAGCTCATGGAGCTTGCGCTCGTCGCGCAGGCCGAGCATGGCCCGGGCGTGCCCCATGCTGACGAGTCCTTCGCGCAGCGCTTCCTGGACCTTCGGGGGGAGCTCGAGCAGGCGCATCTGGTTGGCCACCGACGAGCGGCGCAGGCCGACGCGCTGGGCCACCTGCTCCTGGGTCAGGCCCAGGCGCCCCATCAGGTCCGCGTAGCCCTGGGCCTTCTCCCGGGGGTCGAGGTCCGCGCGCTGGAGGTTCTCGACCAGGGCCAGCTCGAGCATCTCCTCGTCGGGGACGTGCTCGCGGACGACCACCGGGATGGTGCGGCGCTCCGCTAGCCGCGACGCACGCCAGCGCCGCTCGCCGGAGATGATCTCGTAGGCCTCGGCAATGCCCGCGACGCGCCGGACGCAGATGGGCTGCAGAATCCCGTGGCGCGCGATGCTGTCGCGCAGCTCCTCGAGCGCTTCGTCCTCGAAGACCTTGCGCGGCTGATGGGGATTCGGTCGGATGCAGTCGACCGAGACCTCCTTCGGCGACCCATCCGCAGCGACGCCTTCCTGGGCAGAAGTCGAGCCGGCCGACGGGTCGACACCTCCGCTCGCGCCCTCCTGATTGTCGGACACCGCAGCCCGCGCCGTGCCGCCGAGCAACGACCCCAACCCACGACCCAATCTTCGATCCGCCATCAGATTGCTTCCGTTCTCGAGTGTTCCACGTGGAACACCGGCGATGGAGCACTTGCCCTCCGGGGTCCCGTTTGGAGCGTACATCCCACATGTCGTGCGTCAAGAACCACAACCTACTAGATAGGGAGGGGGAGGGGTGAGCGCCTGGAACTCGCTCGCGTGGGCCGGCGCCGCCAGGACCCTGCGCGCACCGACGCTCTGGCTATGGGGCGCCGGACTGGCGGCCGCCTGGCCCCTGGCCCTGGCCCTGACTCCCCTGGGCACCACCACCAAGGGAAGCAGTGGATCGGGACTCGCTTCCGAGGTGGCCTACCTCTCGATCCTGGTCGGGGTCAGCTTCGGACTCCTCCAGCTGCCCCGCCTGGGCTGGCTCCTCGCGCCCCAGACCCCGGCCCGGCGCACGGGCCTCCAGGCGGCCGCCCTGGTCGGGTACGCCCTGCCGCTGGTGCTCGCCGGCGTTCTTCCGGGGGCATTCCTGGTACAGGACGGGTCCGCCGCCCTCGAGCTCGGCCTGCGCAGCGCCCTCGCCCTCGCCCACCTGGTCGCCCTGGCCCTCGCTTTAATGCAACTTTCTATAGAGGCCTGGGTGCGGGCGGCGTGCCTGCCAGCCCTGTCCTGGCTGCTCCCAGCCCTGCTCGGCAGCGCCTCAGGCACCGGGGCCGGCCTGCTCTGGTTGCTAGGATGCCCTTCCTTGCAGATTCCCCCTTCGGAAAGTGTTTCGGGAGGGGCTCTATGGAAAGGCGAAATGGGGCCGATCATAGGCCTGACGCTCGCGGCGCTCCTGCTCGCCGAGCGACGCTCCCCCTATTCCAATGCGCTACGCCATTCTGGGTGACATCCACTCCAACCTGTCCGCCCTCGAGGCGGTGCTGGAGGGGATCCGCGCAGACGGAGTCGACAAGATCCTCAGCGTGGGGGACGTGGTCGGGTACGGCGCCGCGCCGATCGAGACGATCCAGATGCTGCGCGAGATCGGAGCGACGGTGGTCAAGGGCAACCACGACGCGGCCTGCGTCGGGGAGCTCGACATGACCTACTTCAACCCGTACGCACGCGAAGCGGTCGACTGGACGGCGGCGCTCCTCAGCCAGGCCGACCTGGACTGGCTCAGCGCCCTGCCCCTGGTCGCGACCCTCGAGCACTGCCACGTGTCCCACGGCACCTTCAGCAAGCCCGAGCGCTTCGACTACGTCCAATCGATCGAGGACGCCGAGCCCTCCCTGGACGAGATGCGGCTGCCGATCTGCTTCGTCGGCCACACCCACGTGCCGGTCTCGATCCTGCGCCTGACCGACCAGCCGGAGCGCACGGGCTACACCCTCGACAGCGAGGTCGACCTCTCGGACGCGCGCTCCGCGCTGATCAACGTCGGCAGCGTGGGTCAGCCCCGGGACGAGGATTGGCGTGCGGCGTACGGCCTGCTCGACACCGACGCCCAGCGCTTCTTCGTCCGGCGCGTCGAGTACGACATCGACTGCGAAGCCGCGCGCATCCGCGAGGCCGGCCTGCCCAACATGCTGGCGGACCGGCTCTTCCTGGGCGTCTAGCCCGGGGCGAGCGCCGGCTCAGGAGTTGCGCAGGTAGGCCAGCGCATCGGGCAGGGTGGCGATCCCGTCCTCGCCCAGGCGCGACTCGAACAAGAGGCCGATGTCCCGCAGGGGGTTCTCGTCGCCGTGGAAGGTGTACTTGCGCGCATCCGGGTAGGAGCCGATGACGATCATCAGCTCCAGGATCGAGCCCGCGTTGCACATCTGGCCGCGCACCTCCATCTCCACCGGCGTGCCGTAGTGGTTGACGATGGCGACGATGAGCGAGGCCGGGCGCGCGTGCACCGTGACGCCCTCCGCCACTTCGACCTCCAGGGTCTGGACGTTGGTGTACGAAGGCAGGAGCTGCTCGGCGATCTCGCGCCCCCCATCCAGGAAGCGCGCAGCCCAGTAGAGCAGCTGATTGAGCGTCACTGCGCGCGCAGCCCCGCGGTCGACGAGGTCGGCCAGCAGGCGCTCGGCGGTCTCGGTCCGCTCCCCGCTCTCGTGGCGCTCGACGAAGTGCGTCAGCTGGGTCACTGCCTCGAGCAGGTGCAGCGAGGACGAGACGTGGCCGCGCAGAGCGGACAGACGCTCGTCGCCGGCCTCCAGCACGGTGTTCTTGATGTGCGTGTCGTAGGCGGACTGCAGGTTGTGCACCGTCGCCTCGTAGACCCTCGCCAGCTCCTCCGAACAGTGCTCGCGCAACCAGTCCTCACGCCGCGCGCCGTCCTCGATCTGGCGCACGCGGGCCTGATCGAACATGGCGCAGGCCTGGAGGTACTTGCTCGCCACCTCGGCGATGCGCTGCTCCTCGTCCTGGATCTCCTCCTGCCCGACGTTGCGCGGCAGGCTGAAGCGCTGGACCTCGTGGGCGAAGCCGTCCCCGGCGAACCCCAGCTTCGGGGCCGTCAGGCCCAGGGCGGCCGCCTCCTCGCGCATGGCGCCCAGGAAGGTCGACAGGCTCGACTGGACGAACGAGCGCGAACTGGCGATGGCCTCCTTGGCGGCGGCGGCATCGGCAGGATCCTGGCGGCTCAGGACCCCGTAGCCCTTCATGCGCCGCGAGAGGTGCTCGAGGCTCAGGCCGGCGATGGCCAGGCCGCGCACCGAGGCCGTCAGCTCGGTGAAGTAGTTGTAGGTCCGGTTCCAGCGCGCCCCGTAGTCGTCCAGGAAGGATTCGAGCTCGTCCGCCTCGGACAGGAGCAGGAAGTAGTGCCGCTTCTGCCAACGCTCCTGGGTCGCCAGGAGCGTGTGGATCAGCCGGAAGAAGGGCTGGGAGCGGTTGTCGAGCAGGCTGCGATAGTCCTGCTCGGGGACGACTTTCTCGAGGAAGCTCTCGGTCATTGGGGGGCTGGCCAACCGCGAAGGTTAGGGCTGCGGCGCCACGGTACCAGACCGGCGGGGACCAGGCCCAGGGGCCACTCCCACCGCGCACACCGCGGGAGGACCCGATCCGCTCAAGGCGCCCGGCGCCGGAGGTCGATCTGATCGCAGCGCTCTCCCCCCCGCCCTCTGGCCCCCGTGCGGGCCCCTGCCGAGGCTCTCACCATTTCCGCCGAACGCTGCCTGGAGACCTATCTCCACGAGATCAACGAGGTCCCCCTCCTCAATGCCGACGAGGAGAAGGAGCTTGGCCGCCGCATCCAGGGCGGTGATCTCGAGGCCCGCGAACACCTGATCCGGGCCAACCTGCGCCTGGTGGTCTCGATCGCCAAGCTGTACGGGGACCGGGGTCTGGCCCTCCAGGACCTGATCGCCGAGGGAAACATCGGCCTGATGAAGGCGGCCGAGAAGTTCGACCCGGCCGCGGGCTGCCGCTTCTCCACCTACGGCACCTGGTGGATCAAGCAGTCGATCCGGCGCTCCCTGACCAACACGGTCAAGTCGGTGCGCGTGCCCGGCTACATGTCGGAGATGATCTCCAAGTGGCGCAGCGTCAGCCAGGAGCTGGCCTACCTCCTGGGGCGCCTGCCGACGGTGGAGGAGGTCGCCCAGGAGCTCGAGATCCCGCAGGAGAGCTGGCCCCTGCTCAAGCGCACCATCGAGACCAACGGCTCCGGCAGCCAGATCTCCCTCGATCTCTTGTCCGCCACCCAGGACACCGTCGAGGACGAGCGCGCCCCCAACCCCGACGACGTCATGGTCCACTCGGACCTGCTGGCCAAGCTGGACGAGCTCCTGACCGTGATCGACGAACGCGAGGCCACCATCCTGCGCCTGCGCTACGGCCTGGACCCCGACGGCGAGCCCCTGACCCTGAAGGCCATCGGCAAGATCGTCGGTCTGACCCGCGAGCGAGTGCGCCAGATCGAGCAAGAGGCCCTCAAGAAGCTCTACGGCGTGATGGGCGACGACTAGGAGGCCTCGTCCTAGTACCTTGGGGGGCGTGATAGCCCCCGTCCCTCGACAGATCAGCGGACGCGCGCCCCAGGGCACACCGCTCTACGTCCACGTCCCCTTCTGCGCGGCCAAGTGCCACTACTGCGACTTCTTCTCGGTCGCGGCCGAGGGGGAGGATCTCGAGGGGGCGATCGACGCCCTCCTGGCCGAGGCAGCCGCCCGTGCCGGCCCCCTGCCCCCGACGGTATTCGTGGGCGGCGGCACCCCCTCGCTGCTCGACGAGACCCAGCTCACGCGCCTGTTCGAGGGGCTGCAAAGTCTGATCGACTTTCGCTCATCAGCCCTAGAAGTGACCGTCGAGTGCAACCCGGAGAGCCTCGACCGACGCAAGGCGGAGCACCTCCTGGCCCTGGGCGCGACGCGCCTCTCGGTGGGGGTCCAGGCCCTCGACGACGGCGTCCTGGAGCGCTTCGGACGGGTCCACTCGGCCGCGGACGCCCTGCGCGGCGTCGAGGCGGCGCGCGCCTCTGGGGCCCGCGTGAGCACGGACCTGATCTACGCCTATCCGGGCCAGACGACGGATAAATGGGCCTCCGATCTGAGCACGTTGCTCGACTTCGAGCTCAGCCACCTGTCGGCCTACAACCTCACCTACGAGGAGGGCACGCGCTTCCACCGCTGGCTCGGCGAGGGCAAGCTCGCACAGCTCCCGGACGAGCTCGAGCTGGAGCTGTTCTGGATGGCCAGGAGGGCCGCCACGGAGCGCGGGCTCGACGCCTATGAGGTGTCCAACTATGCTTCGAGTGGATACGAATGCGCCCACAACATCGGCTACTGGCGCAACGGTCCGTACGTCGGGATCGGGCCCGGCGCCGTCAGTCATGTGGGCGGCGTTCGGGCCGGCAATCCGCGCTCGATCCCCCCCTGGCGCAGCGGTGTGGACAAGGGCGGCGTGGCTCTGGCCTGGAGCGAAGGCCTGGGAGCCCTCGAGAAGCTCGGGGAGACCTGGTGGCTGGGGCTGCGCCTGGCCCAGGGCATCACCCCGGCGGAGGCGAGGGCGGCGAGCGGCTTCGAGCCCGACCCCGCGCGGGGTCCGCAGGCGGACCCCGCCCTGGCCATCGCCACGCGCCTGGTCGAGTCCGGACACCTGGAGCTACGCGGCGAGCGCTACCGCCTGACCGAGAGCGGACTTCCGGTGGCGGACGCCGTGGCCGCCGAGTTCCTGCGCCTCACCCCGGGTAACCTGCCCGCATGAACCCGCCCGCGAACTTCGCCGAACGCGTCGAGTCCGCCGTCGAGCAGAGCGCCGGCCCGATCTGCGTCGGGCTCGACCCGCACCTCGCGCTGCTGCCCACCGAGTTCGAGGCCGCCCACGACCCCGCCGCCAGCCGCGCCGAACGCGCCGCTGCGGTCGAGGCCTTCCTGTTCGACGCCATCGACGTCCTCGACGGCGTGACCGGCGTGGTCAAGCCCCAGTCGGCCTTCTTCGAAGCCCTCGGCGCGGACGGCGCGCGGGTCTGGGAGCGCGTCATCGCGCGCTGCCACGACGCCGGCCTGCTGGTCATCGGCGACGTCAAGCGCGGCGACATCGGCAGCACGGCCGAGGCCTACGTCGAGGCCCACCTGAGCGGCGGCCCGGGGCCCGGCGCGGGCGAGGACGCGCCCAGCCTGTGCGACGCTGTCACGCTCAACGCCTTCCTCGGCAGCGACTCGATCACGCCCTGGCTCGAGGCCTGCCGGGCGACGGGCAAGGGACTCTTCGTCCTCGTGCGGACGTCGAACCCCTCGAGCGCCGAGTTCCAGGCCCAGGGGGACCCCAGCCTCTCCGAGCGCCTGGCCGACGCCGTCGAGTCCTGGGGCGCGGAGCTGCGCGGCGCACGGGGGCTCTCGGCGGTAGGGGCGGTCGTCGGCGCGACCCATCCGATCGAGCTGGCGCGCATGCGCGCGCGCATGCCACACACCCCGCTGCTCCTGCCCGGCTTCGGCGCCCAGGGCGCGACGGCGGCCGACGTCGCCGGCGGGTTCCTGGCGGGCGGGCGCGGCGCCCTGGTCAGCTCGTCCCGGGGCGTCCTGTTCCCGCGCTCGGAGCTCCCCTGGCGCGACGCTGTGCGGCAGGC
>JAJFFA010000063.1 GCA_021776885.1 Planctomycetota bacterium | reverse complement strand
TGGGACCTGGAGGCCGACCAGGCCGTCGCCTACGTCACGCACGAGGACGCCGGCGCCTTCTGTGCCTGGCTGTCCGAGACCCGCGAGGGCAGCTTTCGACTGCCCCGCGGAAGCGAGTGGGAGTATGCCTGCGGTGCCGCGGGCACGGCCTTCGCGAGCGGCGACGCGCTCGAGGAGCTCGAGCGCATCGCGTGGTTCTCACGCGGCGCTTCCCAGCCCGGGCCGAGCCGCGTGGCCCAGCTCGAGCCGGGGCCCCACGGCCTGTTCGACATGCACGGCAACGTCTGGGAGTGGTGCCTCGACGTCGCGCCGGACAACCCGGGCCAGGCCCTGCTCAAGGGCGGCAGCTTCATGAACGGCCCGTTCATGCTGCGCGCGGCGTACGCGCCCTTCGACACGGCCAGCCTGGCGGAGCCCCACCTGGGCTTCCGCGTGCTCGCCGAGGGGTTGGAGTCGCCCGGGGAAGGGCGCGGCGACTAGCCCTTCGTCGTGCCCGTCATGGCCTTCGTGGCCTTGCTGCGCTCGTTGCCCGCGGTGCCCGTCTTGTGGCCCGGATCGACGAAGGAGCGCACGGTGTCGACGCCGCCGAAGAGCTTGCGGCTGACGCGGTTGTAGACGTCGAAGGCGCGGGCCTCGATCGAGCCGGCGCCCCTGGCGAAGCTGCCGTTCTCGAGGCGCTTCTGGGCGCGGCGCTCCCACCAGCCCTTCTTCCCGCGGGCCAGGCCGTAGGAGAGGGTGACGTAGTGCTGGTACATCTTGCGCGCCTCGGCGACCCGCGGCGGAATGTTGCCGGGCCAGGTCTCCTCCAGGTGGTACTCGCCGATCGAGCCCCACTCGCGCAGGGTCGTCGGGCCCTGGTAGCCCAGGTCCGCCGCCTCGTGCCACATCGCGGTGCCGGGGATCGGCCGGTAGGGCCAGACCGTCGGGCGCGCGTGGGGGCAGGCGTTGTGCAGGCGGCGGCACTGGTCGATGGTGGCCAGCATCGACTCCTCGGACTCGCCGGGGTAGCCGATGATGTAGGTGATCGAGCCCTGGATGCCGCGCTTGTCCATCTCGATCGCGGCGGCGATGTTGTCGTCGCCTTTGATGGGCTTGCCGATCTTCTTCATCATGTCGTCGCTGCCGGCCTCGGCGCCGATCTCAGCGATGTACATGCCCGACTCGGCCAGGGCGTCGAGGGACTCCTTCTTGTACGAGAGGATCGAGTGCGTCTCGATGAAAGAGTTCCAGTTGAACTTCATCCCGCGCGCCACCTTGCCCTCGGCGAACTGGCGCGCGCGCTTCTCCATCACGCCCCAGTTGGCGTCGTGGAAGCGCACCACGTCGAAGCCCCAGCGCTGCTCGAGCTCCTGCAGGTCGTCGAGCATGCGCTCGGCCGGCATCGCCTTCCAGCGCCGGCTGGTGACCTCGGGCGAGCAGCAGAAGGTGCAGGGCTCGGGGCAGCCGTAGCTCGAGTAGTACGTGATGCCGAAGTAGGGCTTGCCGTTCCCGATGGCGTCGGGGGTGGGCATGCGCAGGACGTCCCGCGCGCTCTGCGCCCGGGCCTGGTGCTGCTTGTAGGGCTCGATGTCGAGCATGTGCCAGGGCATGTTCAGGATCTGGTCCCAGCCGACCACCGCGCGCGGCGGCGTCTTGTGCACCTGGTTGTCGCGCCACAGGGCCAGCCCCGGGATCGTGTCCAGGGGCTCCCCGGCGTCGACCGCCGCGACCAGCTCGCGGAAGGTCAGCTCGCCCTGGGACAGGACCACCGCGTCGTACATGCCCGTCTCGAGCTGCAGGTCGGGGCGCACGGAGGCGAACCAGCCGCCGATGAACGAGGGCAGGTTCGGGAAGCGCTGCTTGACGCGCTGCGTCGCGAGCCAGCCGTCGACCACCATGAAGCCGAGGATGCCCGTCGTGCCGTAGAGCATCGCCCCATCGCAGGCCTCGACCAGCTTCTTGTGGCCCTCCTCACCGTCGTGGAGGCTGCCGTCGATGATCACGACCTCGTAGCCGTCCTGCAGGGGGAAGGCCGCGATGGCGAGCATCTCGAGGGGCAGCATGTCCTTGGAAGACGGCAGTCCCAGGGTCTCGTCGACCTGCTTGGGCTGGTAGAGGACGATCTTCTTCTTCCGCTGAATCATGGTGCGGGGGTCGGGTCGCGACAGCGTCGGGGGAGAGCTGGAGTGGCTGGAGAGAGTTCAGAAGTCTACCAGGGAATCGCGCCCGGGGCCCTCCTGGGAGGTCCTGTGGGCGGCCCATGCGGCGCACTGGACCAGGGCCTGGACCAGGTTCTCGGCCGAGGCCCGGCCCCTACCGGCGATATCGAAGGCCGTGCCGTGGACGGGGCTGACCCGCAGGTACGGCAAGCCTGCGACCAGGGTCACCCCCCGCTCTTCGGAAACGAGCTTCAGGGGAATGAAGGCCTGATCGTGGTAGAGGGCGAGCACGCCGTCGAAGGCGCCCCGCAGGGCCATCAGGAACACGCTGTCCGGGGATACGGGCCCGCTCACGTCCAGCCCCGCGGCCCGCGCCCGCTCGAGGGCGGGGACCAGCACCTCGTCCTCCTCGCTGCCCAGGATGCCGCCCTCCCCCGCGTGGGGGTTGAGGCCCGCCAGGGCCAGCCGCGGGTGCGCGATGCCCAGGCCGCGCAGGGTGCGCTCGAAGAGCACCAGGTGCTCGGCGACCGTATCGGTCGTGATTCGCTCCAGCGCCTGGCGCAGGGGCAGGTGGCGCGTGACGAGCATCACCCGCAGCTCCCCCGCCACCGCCAGCATCTCGTACTCGGTCACGCCCGCCCAGCGCGCCAGAAGCTCGGTCTGCCCCTCCACCTTTTCGCCCGCCAGGTGCAGGGCCTCCTTGTTGACCGGCGCGGTCACCAGGCCGTCGACCGCCCCCGACGTCGCCAGGTCGACCCCCGCGCGCAACGCAGCCAGGGCCGCCCGCCCGCAGCTCGCCTGCACCTCCCCCATCGTCCAGCGCTCGGGCGCCTCGGTCGCCAGCCAGGCGACCTCGGGCGCGCTGCCGAGGGTGGCGCTCGGATCGAACGCGGGCACGTGCGCGGGCCGCAGGGCCTGCGGCCCCAGCACGACGAGCCGGCAGGCTCGGCGCACCTCCGCACGCTCGAGGGACGCGAGCACGATCTCCGGCCCGATGCCCGCCGGATCACCGACGGTCAGGGCCAGGCGCGGACGCTGCTGTGCTTCGGTGGACATGGACGCTGAGGCCCAGTGTACCGCGCCCGGTCGGATCCCCGTCTCTCGAGCGGGACACGCAAGGGACGCGTGCACGGCGAACCTGCTCGCGCGCGCCCGGGAAGAATGCGAGGCCGCCCCCCCGCAGGGCGGCGGCCTCGAGAAGACCTCGTCCAGAGTGCTAACGTTTCTCCGCGATCAGCTGGCTGAGCCAGGTCGCCTGGGCACGCAGCAGGAGCAGCTCGGGGAACATGCGCGGATCCAGCTCGGCGACGCGGTGGCTACCGTCCTCGAGGGGCTTGTAGGCGATCATCGCGTAGGGCGAGCGCGGCGCGGGCAGCCAGCCATCGGCATCCGGCTCGAGCACGAGCACGCGCTCGCTGGCCAGCTCCGCGTCGAAGGCGGCGTCGGACTGCCGCGCATACTCGTCCTCGTAGGCGTCGCGCTCGATGCTCAGGGTGCGCAGATCGGCATCGGAATAGAGCCACTTGAAGGCGTGCTCCTGCACGGCCAACCCATCGCCCACCGCCGCCGGCAGCGGGGCGCCGAAGCCGGCGACATCCATGATGATGGGGCCGCACTGGGTGCACTGCACACGGGTGAACACGTTGCCGACGCCGCCCGGGCAGGGCGTCAGGCGCAGGGGGCCGTTGGCGGTGCCGCAGGTGGCCTCGTCGGAGACGATCACCGAGCCGCCCGGGCAGGCGACGGCGGCGCTGAACTTCACACGCTGCCGGATACCGCACACGTTGCTGAGGTTGTTGCACGCGTTGCCGATGCGCTCGCAGTCGCCGCGGTGTGCGATGACCAGCGTGATCTTTTCGATCGGGCACTGCACGCAGGTGCGCATGAGCTGGAACAGGGCGGGGGCACAGTAGCACGGCGGGTCTCCGCCCAGCGGCGTCGGGGACGAGGACGCGGGGGCGCCGAGAAGCGTGAGTGCGGACAGACCGGTAGCGAGGGACAAGAGCGCTTTGCGCATGAGGGTTCTCCTGGGAGGATGGAGGAGTCTTCCGTGCGGAGTCCACTCCGCACACGCGTCCTGGTTTCCGCTGCCCGCCGCCAAGGGTTCAGCCAGATCCAAGAGTTGCTCAACGTTAGGGAGACTTAATCTTCCGTCGCGTTCGTGGGACGGATCCCGCTGTCGGCGCTCAGTCCGAGTCGCGGCGCCGGCGCCGGCGGTGCTCGCGAACCTTGGCGCGGTTGCCGCAGCCGCTCATCTCGCACCAGCGCCGGCCGTGGTTGCGGGAACGGTCGAGGAAGACCCAGATGCAGTCGTCGCCTGCGCACTCCTTGATCCGCTCACGGTCTTCCGTGACCAGGAGCTCGGACGCGGCACGCACGACCGGCCACAGGGGCCGGTCGAGGTCGGGCGGGTCCAGGCTCCACTCCCAGGCGTAGCCCGCGTCCCTCGGCGCGAGGCGCGCATGGGCGAAGGCGCGGGTCAGCTCGGTGTTGATTCGTTCGAGATCCCCGGGCGCGGGCTGCGCGCCGTGGACGTCGGCGTGAAGCACGGCGAAGAGCGCCTCGCGCAACGCGCGGGCGCGCCCCAGGGCGTGGGCCGCCTTGCGCGGGTGGCGGCGGGCGTGC
>JAJFFA010000620.1 GCA_021776885.1 Planctomycetota bacterium | reverse complement strand
GCCGTTCCAGGGCTGCTCGCAGAGCGGGAACCAGTCCGGAGCGAACGACGAGTAGACCTGCAGCACGCCACCGCGCTCGCCGCCGGGCGTGGTGTAGACGGCGCCCGTCGCCAGGTCCGCGATCCCGTCTCCGTCGACGTCCCCGACTCCGCGGGTGATGTTGCCGAAGCGTTGCGTGCGCTCGGGTCCCTCGATGAAGCCGATCAGGCTCCCGTCGCTGCCCGAGTACAGTCGCAGCGCACCGCGATCGTCCCACCAGTCGGCGCTGCTCGCACCGATGTCGGGCACGCCGTCGCCGTCGACGTCTCCGAGGGCCTCGACGCCGAAGAAGCGGTCGGCGCGCAACGGCCCCTCGATCGAGAACAGCACGCTGCCGCTACCGCCGGAGAGGATGGCCAGGCGGTTGAAGGACGTCTCGTTGACGAACAGGGTCAGGCACAGGTCGTCGGCGCCGTCCCCGTCGAGGTCGCCCAGTACGGCCGAGGGCAGGCCGTAGGCCTCGAGGCCTGTGACGAAGCCGAGGTGGATGGAGCGCGTCGCCCCGCTGGCGGCCTCGATCAGGAGCGGGTGTCGTCGGCGGCACTCTGCTGCGTCCCCAGGTGGATGTACGCGAGTTCCTGGGCGCCGTTGCCGTCGAAGTCGCCGGCGCCGATCAAGAGGGCGGTCCTGCGGCTCGGTACCGGGTAGGTCGCCAGGGTGGCGAAGGTCCGTCCCGAGACGATCTCGAGCTGACGCGCTCCGCAGATGCCCGTGAGGTCGGTCAGAAGCGCAGCTCGAACCCGGCGGCACCGGCGCAGGCCGAGAACGCGCGCCCGTCGGCGATCACGAAGTCGGCGCGCCCGTCCGCATCGACGTCGCCGATCGGCCGGGGATTGGGCCCGAAGATCGGGTTGGGGTCGGTCGGCGAGCCGTCGATGCCGGAGCGCAGCTCGACGCGGCGCTGGTCGACCCCGGTGGCCCCGCGGAAGAGGTACGGGACGAGCAGGTCGGTCACGCCGTCGCCGTCACAGTCCCCGGGGGCCTGGATGCCGCCCCAGAAGAAGCCGTCCGGCCCTTCCCAGCGCTCGTAGACAGGTGCCTGCGCCGGGGCCAGGGGAACGAGGAGAAGGCTTGCGATGATCGTGAGGTAGGAGGAATACCTCATGACCTGGCGCTGACAATCTGCGTGCCAGACCTGTCGCAGCCCCCCTTGGCTCGACCGCCAGGCCCTGGGTTCGGAAGCGCACACGCCCTTTCCACGACCGGCGTGCGGTTTGTGGCACCCTCACCCCCCACCGCCGCTCGCCACGGGGGTGAGACGGGGTGACCGGTCCACTCAGATCAGGGCTGGAACGTCGCCCGTAGTCCGCTGGTCAGGTTGAACGCGGCGCCGCAGGGCGAGCCGGCGGCGGCGTCCCGGTAGAGCACCTGGAAGTAGCGCGTATCGCACGCGCCCCAGAGGCCCGAGCCGTTCAGGCCCGGCCACTCGATGCGGCCCGCCGCGTCGGAGGTCTGCACACCGCCCAGGCGCATGGTGCTCCCGAGCACCAGGCGCTGCCCGTCGCCGAAGGGCGCGCCCGCGCCCGGGATCAGCCCGACGAACAGCACGCTGGGACGGCCCGCGGGCAGGCGCTCCGCGACCAGCAGCATGTCGTTCGCGCTCAGGCTGGCCGAGCCGGTCGCGCGCAGCCTGCCGCCCTGGCCCGTCGAGTTGCGGCAACCCTCCTGGGCCCCCGGCGTGCTCTCGTTACCACACGGGCAGGGGTTGCCGCTGCCGTCCCCGAAGCCGTAGGGCTCGAAGGGTTGCGGCGGGTCGGGCCGGAACACGAACGCCGCGCCGGCCTGCTCGCCGGCCCCCGCGTGACCGTCCGTGCCCAGCACGAAGGCGCCGCCGCTGACGGCGATGCGCGCGGCGCTGAAGGCCTGGAGCGGGCCGTCCGAAGGCTCGAGCTCAGCGCGCAGCCAGGTGCCGCCGCCCACGTTCTGCAGGGCGAAGGCCTGGGTAGCGGAGGTGACGCCGATCGACGGGCCGTCGACGCCGACGTCCGTGCCGAACCCCTCGGGCCCGTCGAAGGTCTGGTTGAGGCTCCACGCGTCGTTGGGAAACAGGAACGAGTAGACCCGCGGCGAGGCGCCGCCCGGTGCCCCGGCAACGAGACGCGTGCCGTCGTAGTCCAGGCAGCTGCCGTAGGCCCCGGCCGGGACCAGGGCGGGGAAGGCCAGGCGCCCGAAGACCTGCCAGGCGCCCCCGCTCTGGCGGAACTGCACCACGTCCCCCGAGGCGGCTCCCGCGGTCGCTGCGAAGGGAGCGCCGACGAAGACGTCGAGGCCGTCCGTGGCGACGTCGGTGCCGAAGCGATCGAAGGCCAGGGAGTTGAAGTCGCTGACCTCGCCCTCGAAGGAGTAGATCCCGAGCGGGGTGCGGCGGAAGGCGAAGGCCGTGCCCGTTCCGGGGAAGGGGCCGTCGGCGGCCGGGGCACCGACCACGAGCAGGTCGCCACCCACGTCGACGGCCGCTCCGAACTCGCCGTCCTCGACCGGGTCACGGGCGCGCACCAGGCTCCCAGCGGTGTAGCCCCCGCCGAAGCCGGGGAAGAAGACGAACGCGGCTCCTGCGCGCAGGCCCGCCTCGAGCTGCCCCGGCGCCCCCACCGCGATCAGTCCGCTCGCGCCGTCGATGGCGACGGCGCTGCCGAAGTGCGCGCGCTGCTGGCCGTGCACCCCGGCCGTCAGCCGCGCGATCTGGGACCAGGCCCCGGCGCTACGCTCGAAGACGTAGACGACCCCGGCGTCGTTGCCGGAGTCGTCGTCGAAGGGGGCGCCGACGACCGCCCGCTCGCCCGCCACGGCAACCGCCGCGCCCATGCGGTCGAAGCGGTCCTGCGGCGTGGTGTGCAGAACGCTGCGCTCGACCCAGTTGACGCCCACGCGCTCGAAGTCGCGCACGGGCCCCGTGCGCAGGCCCGCCACCACGTCGGCCTGGCCCCCGACCAGGGCGCCCTCTCCGTGGAAGGCGACGGCGAGCCCGAAGTGCGCTCCATTCGCGGGTGTACTGGCGC
>JAJFFA010000619.1 GCA_021776885.1 Planctomycetota bacterium | reverse complement strand
GCAGCAGGTCGGCGTCGAGGGGCGGGGGGTCGGGCGTCATCAGGGTCCACGATGCCGCCTGGCACGGAACGGGTTCAGCCCTGGACGTTTTTCTGCTCGCGGTCTACATTCCGCCCTGCAGGTAAAGGGGGCGCACTGGTTTCGACCGGTTCTGATCGTCTTTGGGCTGCGTGCCAGGGATCCCGGGTCACCCTGTAAATCCTCCTGGGAAAGGCAACTTCAATTGCCAACGATTTTGCACTCGCGGCCTAGTTACTAGACCGCCGTCCCCCACGGGAGTGCCCGTGGCCTGCGGGGGACGCCAACAGCGGGCTGGCCGGAACGTTGCGCCTCAGGGCCGCCCGGTGAGACATTTCTGAGGCTGGTCCAAAGGGAGCCGGTCCGCAGGCGCCCCCAGGATGAGAACCAAATAGCGGGCTACGCACGTAGACGCCTGGAGTGCGACGGCTCCGGGACGCGGGTTCAATTCCCGCCGCCTCCACCACCTGCTGCCGCCTGACGGCCCCCCTGACGTTGGGGGGGACGTTGGGGGGGTCGTTCGGGGAGGTCACCCATGAGTGTTCAAGTCCTGGCTGCCGTCCTGTTCTGCGCTCTCCAGGTGCCCACGCCCGTCGATGGGGAGCGGGCCTGGCAGCAGCTGGAGCCCTACCGCCCGCCCGACTTCGAGGCCTACTTCCCCGACGATCCCGCGGGGGCCGAGGTGCTCGACGCGCACTTCGACGCGAACACCCTGCGCGACCTCGAGCCCGAGCTCTTCCTGAGCACGGTCCGGGCCGGGTTGCGGCGCACGCGCAACCACCGCACGATCCTCCTCAGCCAGGTCGGCAACCTCCTGATCTGGGGCCAGGAGCCGCAGCACGCGGACGCGATCGAGCTGTGCTACCACGCCGCCGACTTCAGCCCGGGCGCCGCGCGCTACGGGACGCGGCACTACGCCGTCTACTTCGGCCTCTCGGTCGTGAAGCAGAAGACGCCCGCGATCCTGCGCACCCTGGCCGAGCTGTGCATCGAGATCGACGACCCGAACGACCTCGGGCGCGTGGCCTGGGGCGCAGCGGATCAGATGGACCAGCTCTTGCCCCTGATCGAGCCCTACCTGGCGAGCGACACGCCCTGGGTGCGCGCGAAGGCCGCCGCCCTCGGGCGCATCTTCCGCGGCGAGCTGGGGGCCTTCGAGTGGGCGGCCGAGCGCTGCAAAGAGCCGCCGCGGCCGCGGCCCTGGGACGAGCTGCCCGAGGTGCGCCGCGGCCTGCGCCAGGGGACGAGCGCCGAGCGCCTGGCCCTGCTCGAGCGCATCGCGGCCGAGGAGCTCACCCAGCGCATGAACGAGAGCTACATCGCCGACTTCGCCGTGGCCGCCACGGACCCCGACCCCGCGGTGCGGCGTCAGGTGGCGAAGCGCGTCGGCAACACCTGGATCTGGCGCGCCGGCTGGCACCGCATCCACGCCGGGGCCGTCGACCTGATGCTCGAGATGTCCCGCGATCCCGACCCGGACGTGCGCCACGAGGCCGTCTACTACGGGCTCTCGACCTACCGCGGCGAGCGCGACGACGTGCTGCTGCGCCTGGTGGACCTGGCCCTCGACCCGGGCGCGGCGCGCTCGCACGGCCGTATCCTCTGGAGCCTCGAGCGCTACGGCGAGCGACTGCGCACGCACCTGGAGAGTGAGCTGCGCGGCGCCGACGAGCAGCGTGCCCAAAGCGCCTACGCCCTCTACGCGGAGGTCTTCGACGAGCGTCCGACCTTCACGCCGCCGGGCCTGGCCTCACCCGCGGACCTGGTGGGGACCTGGGTCGTGAGCTTCGTAGCGCCGCGGCTCTCCGGCAAGGCGCCCCTGCACATCAGCCTGGAGCAGGACGCGCAGGGCAAGCTCGTCCTGGCGGGCGACTTCGCCAACGACTTCGACGCGGACCCCCTGGGCGCTCTGGTCTGGGCCGCGCTGGGGGAGGTGCTGCACTTCCAGTTCGAGACTCCGCTCGAGGGCGCCCTGGTCTACTCGAGCGGGCACCTCGAAGGCGGGCGGCTCGAGGGCACGAGCCGCATCGAGGGGTTCGACGAGCTGTTCGTCTGGAGCGCGCAGCGCCAGGGGCGCTGAGCTCCTCGGTCGGCGCGCGCCTCAGTCGGCGCTCAGGGAGCGCGTATGGGTGCCCGAGAGGGTCATCTCGGCTTCGACCGCATGGCTCTCGCCCTGCGCGTCGACGTCGACGTCGAGGCTGATGTCGAAGTCCATGTCGAGCTCGGAGCTGAAGCCGTGGAGGACGTCGTCTCGGGTGTTCCACAGCAGCTCGGCCTCGCCGCCGATGGAGCCGTCGAGCTCGAGCGAGCCGGAGAGCTCGATGTCGCCCGGCGCGTCGAAGACCTCGAGCAGCGCCGCGAAGAACTCCTCGAACAAGGAGCCGAAGTCGCCCTCGACGCGGATGTCCACCTCGACGCCGATCACGGCCACGGGGGTCTCGCTCACCTCGCGTAGGCCGAGCAGGGTGCAGGTCACGTCACCGTCGTACATCTCGGCGGCCTGCTCCAGGGTGCGCCGGTTGAGGTCCGCCATCAGCTCGGCCACGCGCTCCATGTCGATGCCCTCGATCTCCTCGGCGCCCTGCGCCTCCAGGGCCAGGTCGCCCCCGGGCCAGAGCAGGTCCATCACGACCGTCGGGTCGACGCTCCACGTGTCGTCCTGCTCCACGTCGCCCTCGGGCAGGAGTGCCTGGCCGTCCGTCTCGAAGGCCAGGCGCTCGAGCAGGGCCTCGTCGCCCCCTTCGTCCTCGTCCCACGCGACCGCGTAGAGCTCGTCCTCGTCGTCCCAGGTGAAGACCACGGTCTTGCCGTCGAGCGGGCTCGAGCCGCTGGTCTCCGTCGTGTCGGACTGACCGCCGGCGGAGACGTAGACCTCCGACTCGAGCTCGATGGAGTCGAACTCCCGCGCCAGCTGCAGGACGCGCCCGTCGTCCGCGGCCCGGATCTCGTCCTCGATCGAGACCGAGAGCTGGGTCTCGAGCTCCATCTCGAGCTCGCCGATCAGAGCGCCCAGGTCGCTGCCGTCGACCACCACGGAGACGTCCAGCAGCTCGAGCGCAACGCTGTCCTCGAAGGTCTTGCTCCAGGAACTGTGCTCGTCGGGGGCGTACTCGAGGGTCGGGACCTCGAAGGCCAGGGGCAGGAGCAACAGGGCGGCGAGGCGCGAAGTGTTCTGCATGCGCGCATCGTAGCGACCACAGCGGCGTACGGAGCCAAAGCCTGCATACGGAGCCAGGCTCGATCTACCGGCAAAAGGAGCCGGGCTCCGTATGCAGGCTTTGGATCCGTACGCCTTCGCTAGCGGCGTAGGCGGGCGCGGCTGGCCCAGCCCTCGGCGATGCGGACCAGGTCCGGGGTCTGGGCTGCGTCGTCGGGTTCGGCGAAGAAGTGGTGCTCGAGGCTGGCGATGTCGCGCTGGATCTCGTCCAGGCCCTCCGGCGCCAGACCGTTGCGCTCGCGGATCTCGCGCAGCATGCCGAGCACCGCGAAGGGCGTGGCCGGGTCGGGCACGCGCACGGCGCCCGTGTCCGCAGGGGGGGCGCGGCGCTTGGCGCGGCGCACGAGCCACAGGCCGCCGCAGAGGGCCAGCAGCCCGGCGGGAATCCACAGCAGCCAGGCCTTGCTGGTCTTGCCCCAGACCTGCTCCAGGGCGACGACCGGCTCGACCGCCAGCAGGTCGGCGTCGGCGTAGCGGAACTGATCGCTGGACTCGGCCTCGACCTTGGCGCGGGCGAACTCGAAGTGGCTGGGCAGCTCGGCCAGGCCCTCGGCGCCGCGCATCGAGACGGTCCACAGGCGCTCGGAGCGCACGCTGCGGCCGCTGTCCGCGAACTCGATCACGGAGACCCCGGCGTCCTCCACGCCGGTGACCTCGAAGCCCTCGGGGGCCAGGTCGACCAGGGTCTCGTAGGCCGGCACCAGCCCGTGGGCGGAGGCCCGCAGCTCGAGGGAGAGCTTGCCGTCCTTGGCCTGACGCTCGTCCAGGGTCTGGGTCAGGGACAGCTCGCTCCAGGGGCGCGGCGCCGCCTCGGAGGCGTCCAGGGGCAGGGGCGAGGACTCGACCGGGAGCACGGCGTAGCCGGTGGTGTCGAGGAAGTCGAGGTCCAGACGCAGGCCCGGCAGGCGGTCCACCTCGGGGCCGCGGGCGCGCAGCAGGACGTAGGCGTAGGGCGTGGTGCGCCAGCCGTATTCCTCGGAGGCGATCGAGCGCGCCTCGGGGTGGTTGAAGGTGACCGAGACCACGTCGAACTGCTCGGACAGGGCCTCGCGCGCCGCGTCCTCGAACTTGTCGCGGTAGTCCTCCGTCGGGCGCCCGAAGTTGAAGCTGAAGTTCTGCGCGTTCTGGTTCTGCAGGTACTTGCCGAAGCCGCCGGATTCGCGCTCGATCTCCTTCGTGTGGCGCAGGTCGACGCGCAGGCCGAAGGGCTCGTCGTGGCCGACGCGGTCGGGACCGTCGATCGAGGTGACCAGGCGGATCTCGGTGACCAGGTCGGAGTAGTAGTCGAAGACCTCACGCGCCTGGCGCGCCATCTCGTGGTCCCCGACGATCCCGAGGCCCTCGCGTACGTAGCGGAACTTGACCGCCGCGCTGGCGCTGCCCATGCGCGCGAAGAGGGTGCTGGCCAGCTGCTCGACGTGGCGCTCCGCGCGCTCCTTGGGCAGCTCGGTCAGGGCCTGCTTGATCAGCGGGATCTGGCGCGCGGCCAGGGGCATCTCGGGGTCGATCTGGTTCAGGTCCGAGGCACCCAGGGCGGCGTAGAACCAGTGCTGGTAGACGTCGATCGACTCGTCGTCCTTCTCCAGCTCCGCGCTGGCGCGGGCGTAGCGCCCGGCCGCGGCCGCGAACTCGTCGAAGGCCGCGTCGCGCCGCGCGCTGAACTCCGAGCTCTCCTCGAAGGACTTGCGGTAGTTGTTCTGGTCGTGGTCCAGGCAGGCCTTGGCCAGGGACAGTTCCCAGCTCTCGGGGTGCGAGGCCAGGGCGCGGGCCAGGGTCGAGCGCGCCAGCTCGTAGCCACGCAAGACCTCGGCGCGGATGTCGTCCTGGCGGCGCTGGGTCTGCTTGTCCTTCTGCAGCGCCGGGTCGCGCCAGACCGTGACCAGGTTGGCGCGCATGGTCTGCAGCAGGGAGGCCAGGGTCTTCGGGTCGAGTCCCTCGAGGGGGCCGAAGATTTCCTCGATCGTCTCCAGGCGGTAGACCTCGGCCGAGCTGTGGGCAGCCATGAAGGCGGCGCTGACGAGCTCCTCGTCGACCTGGATGGGCAGCTGGCGCAGGCGCGCGACCCACTGGCCCAGGTCGCGCAGGTTGCGCTCCTGCTTCGAGCGCGTGAGCGGGATGCCGCTGGCGCGCTGGGTGTAGCCGAAGCCGAAGTAGACCGTGCGCCCACGCTCCTGGTTGGGGTTGTTGTTCTTGGCCCAGACGCGGAAGAACTCGTCGGCCAGGTCCTGGGCCTGGCGCGGAAAGTCGCGCGCGACGCGCTCGATGTGCGGGAAGGCCGCGGCCTCCTCGGACACCTTGAGCAGCAGCTGGGCGTACATCATGTGCAGCCGCGGGCGCAGGGTCGCGTCGACGCGCTCGAGCCAGGCGTCGGACTGCTGCACCTCGAGCATGTCCCCGGTGGAGATCGCCTTGGGGATGCTGTTGTTGACGCGGTTGCCCGAGTAGCTGAAGAAGTACTGGTTGCCCCAGGGGTCGACCTCCATCATCGGCCCGCGGGCCGTCGACTGGTCGTGGGTGTAGGTGAAGATGGCCTCGCGCAGCCAGTTCTCGGCCAGGAGCGAGAGCTCGGCCGACCACTCGCTGGCCAGCTCCGGCGCCGCGGCCAGCAGCGAGTTGGCCGTGGTGGTCTGCAGCTCGAGCAGCTTGAAGCGCCAGTCGGCGTCCATGGGTTGCTCGGAGAGGGCCTTCGAGGTCTTGCTGCCGATCGCGGCCAGGATCTCCATGCCGCGCTGCGGACGCCTGGTGAAGCTCTCGTCGAGCCAGGCCTGCCCCAGCTCGTCGCGCAGCTTGGGGGCGATGTCGACCGCGCGGGTCAGGGCCTCCGACTTCTCGTCGTCCCCGACCTTGCCCTTGGCCAGGACGGCCTGGGTCACGGCCCAGGCCTCTTCGAGCCAGAGCGCGCGACCCTCGTCGTCGAAGCGCGCGAGGTAGCACTGGGCCAGGAGGTTGAGCCCCTCGCGGTCGTTGGCCTCGATGGCCTCCTCGCCGGTCGGCAGGTAGTCGGCGAGGAAGAGCTTCTGGCCCGCGTGCAGCAGGATGTAGGCCAGGTTGCGCCGGTCGAGTCGTGAGGCGGGGGCCTGGGGCTCCTGCGGTGTCTCGCTCGGCTCGACCTCGAGCGCTTCGGCCTGTGTGCCTCCGGTGGCGTCGTCAGCGCTCTCGGAGCTGTCTTCCTCGGCCTCGATCGTCCCGGGCTCGGCGTCGATCGGCTCAGCGCCGACCGGCTCAGCGTCGTCCGGCTCGGGCTCCGCATCGACCGGCTCGGGCAGCTCGACCAGGACCGGCTCGACCATGGCCAGGAAGGCCTCGAGCTGGTGGCCCGCGGCGAGGGCCTCGGACAGGAGCTGCCCCAGTTTCTCGAGGGCGTCCTTCTCGAGCGCCGCCGGCGCGGCCTGGGCCAGGCCCAGGACGTCGGCGGGGGAGAAGCGGTTCTTCTCGAGGTAGGGCTTGCCCTGGTTCGGGACGTTGGGCTTGTCCTTGGGCCCCTTCTGCAGGGACGCGAGCAGCTGCTTGTAGCCCGCCTCGGCTTCGGCCTCTTCGAGGGAGGCCAGGTAGTCGCGCACCGCGCTCCAGTCCCCGAGGGTCACCTGGCGTCCGAACTCTTGGAGCTCCGCCTCGAGGGCCTCGGCCTCCGAGGGCTGCTTGTCGCTCTTCTTGCCCTTGCCTTGCTTGCCCTTGCTCTGCGCCGCGGCCGCCGACCAGGCCTCGAGGATCGCCGACGGCCGGCGGTCGAAGCTCAGCGCCGCCAGCTTCTTCTGGCGCTCGCTCTCTTCCTTCTTGCCCGCGTCCTCTTCGCTCGCGTCGGCCTGCGCCTCGGGGCTGACCTCGTCCGGGTGCATCAGCACCACTTCGCCGTCGACCAGGGTGAAGCTGCCGCGGCTCTGAACGACGATCGCCTGGGGCGCCTGGGGCGCGAGGGTCAGGGTCAGGAGGGTGAGGAGTTCGAAGGCCATGGACATCTCCAGCGAGTGCGTGCGAGCCGCACTCCACGAAGCAAGAAGGACTGTGGGCCAGGGGCCCGGCTAGCAAGGGCTAGCCTGGGCTAGCGAGGGTTCAGCAGGGCGTCAGGAGCCGCTGCCGTCGGGCGGCGGGCCGGCGCTGGCACCGCGTGCATCGGAGGATTGCTTGGAGTTGCTCTTGTTGCGTGTACCGCGACCGCGGCCACTTCCACAACCCCGTCATTGCGAGGGCAGGGGCAGGCCCTGCAGCTCGGTCAGATCCATGCGTGCCAGACGAATGGACGACTCCAGATCTTCCTGGGCCGCACTCGCTCGTTCGCCTTTCCCGCGCGCGGCGAGGTCCTCGGCGATCAGCTTGTAGTTCTGGCGCGACGACTCGACCTCGGCCTCCCACTCCTCGCGCGGCGCGCCCTCGAGGCGCATCAGCCAGGTGGTGTAGTACTGGGCGTTGGCCAGGGCCCCGCGCGCGTCGGCAACGAAGTCCGCGTCGGCGGCGTCGTCCGCGGCCAGCTCCTCGACCAGGGACTCGAGGTCGCGGCGCGCGTCCGGCAGCTGGCTGACGAACATGCGCGCCTTGGCGCGCTCGAGGCGCAGGCGACGGTTCTCGTCGACGCGCTCGTCCGGCAGGGTCTCGAGGGCTTCCCCGAAGGCCTCCTCGGCCTGGGCCCAGAGGGGCTTGGCGGCCAGGTCGCCCTCGCTGGCGGCGAGCG
>JAJFFA010000618.1 GCA_021776885.1 Planctomycetota bacterium | reverse complement strand
CATCGCCCTGACCGAGCTGCGCTCCCTGGCCGTGACGGATCGCCTGATCGCCCTCGCCCGCGGCGGCTCACCGGCGGGGATCCGCAACGCGCTCCTGGTGCTCGGCACCAGCCCCGAACCGGAGCGCGCAGCGCCCGCGATCCAGGAGGTCTTCCAGCGCGGGGACGCGGAGCTGCGCCAGCTCGCCCTGGCGGCCCTGGCGCAGCTGCAGCACCCGGCGGCCGACGCATTGTTCAAGCTGGCCCTGTCCGACACCGACGACGACGTGGTCGAGGTCGCCCTGCGCGCCCTGGCCGCGAACGCCAACGCCGAGGTCGACGCGGAGGTCCTGGGCCTGATCAGCGGGCCGCGCGTGGGGGCGCATCTGTCCGCGATCCTGGCCTACTACGCAGCCCTGCCCGAGCTGTTCGACGAGGAGCACCTGGTGACCCTGGTCCAGGCCCTGGACAGCGACGCCGTGCCCAGCGCGCACAAGGTGCAAGTGCTGGAGACCCTGCGCAAGCGCGACGTGGACGTGACCCGGCGCGCGACCCAGGCCCTCGAGCTCCTGACCGACTCCTTCTCGAACGACCTGCGCGAGGCCGCCCTGGTGCTGATGGCACGCGGCAAGGACAAGGGCGCGCTCAAGGACCTGCTCAAGCCCTACGACCAGGAGATCGCCCGCAACAAGGATCGCGCGAAGCCCTACTCGGACCGCGCCGAGGTGCACTACCGCGTCGGCGACTACCGCACGGCGATCCGCGACTACCGCAAGGCGATCGACCTGAACGAGCGGCGGGTCTCCGAGGTGCCCTACATCGGGATCGCGCGCTGCTACGCGCTGATGGGCAAGTTCAAGGACGCGGCCGACTACCTCGAGGACGCGCCGATCACGATGCCCACGCTGCACGAGCTCGCGCGGGACGCGGACTTTGCGGAGATGCTCGAAGACTCACGCTGGCGCCAGGCCTTCCACCTGCCGGACGACTCGCGTTGACCACCGGCTACGTCTCCCTGCCCGCCGGCCTCGAGCACGACACCGGAGCGGGGCACCCGGAGTGCCCTGCGCGGCTCGTGGCCGTCCAGCGCGCCCTGGATGAGTGCGGCGTCGCTGCTGAGCTGGCCCGGGAGAGCGCTCCGGCCGCCTTGCCCGCCGCCCTCGAGCGCGTGCACCCCGCCGGCCACATCGCGCACATCGAGGAGCGCGTGGCCGCCGGCGCGCCCTGGGTCGACTCGCCCGACGCCAACGTCAGCCGCGGCTCGTATGCCACGGCCCTGGCCGCCTGCGGCGGTGCGCTGCTGGCCTGCGACCAGGTCGCCAGCGGCGCCTGGTCCAACGCCTTCGTCGCCGTGCGCCCGCCGGGGCACCACGCCGAGGAGTCCCTCGCCATGGGCTTCTGCCTGTTCAACAACGTGGCCGTGGCCGCGCGTCACGTGCAGGCGCAGCATGGCGCGCTGCGGGTCGCGATCCTGGACTGGGACGTGCACCACGGCAACGGCACGCAGCACCTGTTCGAGGAGGACCCCAGCGTCTTCTACGCCAGCCTGCACCAGTTCCCGCACTACCCGGGAAGCGGCGCCGAGCGCGAGCGCGGCCACGGCGACGGCGAGGGCACGACTCTCAACTGCCCGCAGCCCGCGGGCAGCGGGGATGTCGAGTGGCTGGGCGCCCTCGAGCAGCGGATCCTGCCCGCCCTCGAGGCCTTCGACCCGGACTGGCTCCTGATCTCCGCCGGCTTCGACGCCCACGAGCGCGACCCGCTCTCCTCGACCCGCGTCAGCACGGGGGCCTTCAGGACGATGACGCGCCTCGCCCTCGATTTTGCCCGGGGAAGATGCGGCGGACGGGTGGTCTCGGTGCTCGAGGGGGGCTACGACCTGGAAGGGCTCGCCGCATCTGCCCGCGTCCATGTCGAAGAGCTCGCCTCCTGATTCGGCCCCCGACTTCGGCCCCCGACCCGGCTAGCCCGGTATCCCCCCAGCCCAGCGCTCGAGAACCATGTCTGAAGAAACGACCACGCCGCGCAAGAAGGGGCTCCTTCGCCGGCTCCTGAAATGGGCTGTCCTGGGCCTCGTGCTCCTGGTGATCTTCGTCGCCGCTGCGCCTTACGCCGCGGGCCCCCTGCTGCGGGGCACCGTCGTCTCCCAGGTGGAGAAGCAGGTGCATGGCAGGGCGAGCCTCGACTCGCTCTCCGTCGCCCCCCTCGGACGGCTGGCGGCCCAGGGCTTCGCCCTGCAGGACGCGAGCGGCCGACCGGTCGCTCGGGTCGAGAAGCTCGAGGTCCAGGCCAAGCTGATGGCCGCCCTCGGCGGGCACTACAGCGCCCGCGTCGACGTGGACGGGTTCGAGGTCCACGCCTTCCAGGAAGAGGACGGCACCTGGAACGTGGAGCGGCTGGCCAAGGAGAGTGCGGCCAGCGAGCCCGAGCCGGACGACGACGAAGCGGAGTCACCGCACCTGCCCAACGTCTCGGCCTACGTGCGCGTCGCGAACGGGCTCGTCGTGCTGCACGCCCTGGACGGGACGACGGAGGTGCGCGACCTCTCCTTCTCCCTCGGGCTCGATCACCTGGACAAGCCGGCCAAGGTCGCCTTCGGAGCCCGCATCGCCGGCGACGGAATCGAACCGGGTGAGCTCTCGGGGCAGGGCGACCTGACCCTGGCGGCCGGCGGGGTGCTGGGGCTCGACGGCCTGCGCGGGACCTTCGAGCTCTCGATCGTGTCCCTCGTGCTCGACGCCCTCGAGCCGCTCCTGGTCGTCGCCAGCCCCGTGCGCAACCTGGCCGGGCGGCTCGACGGACAGATCGACCTGACCTTCCACGGCGGGCTCGCCATCGAGGGCGACGTGCGCCTCGACGCCCACGACCTGGACCTGGTGACGGAGACCGAGGCCGAGGACGGCAGCGTCGCGACCATGGAGCTGATCACCTCGCTCTTCAGCACGAACTTGAGCGCCAAGAGCGAGGGGGCGCGCTTCACCTTCGTCGGCGAGACGTCCCTCGACCAGCTCGAGGTCGAGCACGGCACCCGCGGCGGGCCCGTGGTCGAAGACGAGGAGCCCAGCGGAATCCCCGCGCGGGTCAAGGAACCCCGCCTGACCATCGCCTTCGACGCCAGCGCCGTCCCGGAGCCGGCCAGCGTCGACCTGACCCGGCTGGCTTTCTCGTCGACCCTGCTCTCGGGCGAGATCAACGGCAAGCTGCGCGACCTGCGCGAGGTGCAGGACGGCGCGGACGCCGGGTTGCTGGTGGTCGAGGAACTGCACGGCGACCTGCGCTGGATCCCCGATCGCATCGCCGCGCTGCTGGGGCCGATGATCCCCGGTCAGCTCAGCGGCGCGGACGAAGAGCCGGTGAGCTTCACCGTCAACGGCCGTGCACGGGACTTCGAGACGAGCTCCCTGGTGGAGGGCTTCAGCGCCCAGGCCAACATCGGCGTCGGGCGCTACCAGAACGCGGGCCTGGACCTCTCGGGCGCGATCCAGGTGGTCGTCGAAGCGGGCATCGCCACGATGACCGGAGACCTGGGGGCCAACGGCGGCAGCCTCGACCTGGAGAGCACCATCGACCTGCGCCACTTCGCCGCCGCCGCTGCCGAGGGCTCCGATGGGGCCGCCGCCGAGCGCAGGCCGACGCGCTTCGCCCTGCGCGCGAGCGGCGTGCGGGCCAACTCCGAGCTCTCGCCCCTGCTCGGCCAGCTGCACCCGGCCTTCGCCGGGCTCGAGGCCCTGAAGAACGGGGCCATCGGCGGCCTGATCAACGCGCAGCTCGAGCTCGACTACGACGGCCCCCTGTCCGCCGAAGAGCTCGACGGCGGCTGGGACGCGATCCCCAAGGCGCCCTTCACGGGCCGCGGGGAGATCGGCATCGACCAGGCGGTCATCGCCGGCTCGCCTTTCCTCTCGAAGGCCCTGGCCCAGCTCGGTGTCGACACCAGCACGGACCTGCGCCTCTCGCCGCTGTCGTTCGCCGTCTCGAACGGTCGCCTGACCTACGACAAGCCCTGGGCCTGGAACGTCTCGGGCAGCGACACGACCTTCGCGGGCTCCGTCGGGCTGGACCAGAGCATGGACCTGACCTGGAGCGTGCCCCTGACCGAGAAGCTGATCGGGAAGAGCGAGTTCTTGCAGCCCCTCCTGGGTCAGACCGTGCGCCTGCCCATCAGCGGCAGCCTCAAGGCGCCACGCCTGGAGTGGAGCGGAGTGCTGAGCGACCTGGTGCGCACGGCCCTGGCCGAGACGGCCAAGCAGAAGGCCAAGGAGGAGCTGACCAAGGCCATCGGGGACCAGCTCGGCGAGGAGCTCGGGGGCAAGGTCGGCGAGGTGCTCGAAGGCGGCGTCGGCGGCGTGCTCGAGGACCTGGGCAAGGGCAAGGGCCTCGACCTGGGCGGGATCCTGGGCGGCAAGAAGGACTCGAGCGGCAGCGGCAGCGGCGGCGACAGCAACGACCCGGCGCAGATCTTGCTTCAAGCCGATCAGCTCTGGAGCGACGGCAAGCAGCAGGAGGCCGGCGTGCTCTACACGCGGCTGCGCGACAAGTTCAAGTTCACCACCGTCTACCTGCTCAACAAGAGCCGGATCAAGGACCGGGCACAGTAGCCCGGGCTATTCATTCCACGGGCGATCCTGGGTGCTGTTGCGGTGCAGGCTCATGAAGCGTCCGGGCCTGGCCGGCGCGCCGCGACGTCGCACACGATCGGCGAGAAGAAGAGCGTGTCCGGGTCGCGCCGGCGCGCCTGCCACTCGGCGTGGAAGGCGTCGAACTCGGCCTGGGTCACGAGCCCCTGCTCGAGGTAGGCGCGGCTGAAGAAGACGAGGAACGAGCCGACCCACTCCATGGCGGGCGACTCGGGACCGCCGGCCAGGACGTTGGGGGTCAGCTCGGTGCGCTCCAGGCCCGCCTCGCGCAGGAGTCGTGGCAGGCGTCCGACGATCCAGGTGTCGCCCCCGGCGCGGGCGAACCACTCGCGCGTGGCGCGCACCACGGCCTCGAAGCCGCGGCTCCGGGGGAAGATCGAGATGCCCTCGTGGTTGTAGTCCTGCAGGGCCAGGACCCCGCCGGGAACCAGGGCGCGGGCGACGGCGCGCAGGGCCGCCCCCGGGTCCGGGAGGAACGAGAACACCCAGCGCGAGAAGACCAGGTCGAAGGCCTCCGGGCCCAGGTCCGCCTCCTCGATGCGCTCGCAACGCACCTCGACGTTGCTCCAGCGGCGCCGGTCGCACTCGGCCTGCAGCACGTCGCGCCAGTGCTCGGACTCGTCGAGGGCGACGACGTGACCGCCCTCCCCCACCCCCTCGCGCAGCACGCGGGTCACGAAGCCGGGCCCGCAGCCCAGGTCGAGGACGCGCATCCCCGGCGCCAGGCCGACGCGCTCGAGGAAGCGGGCGGTCACGTCCGCCCAGACCCCTTGCTGGAACTCGAGCCGGGCCAGCTCGTCGTCGCCCGTGCCCAGGAGGTACTCACCCATCCGTGCGTTTGTACTCGCCCCGCGAGGCCGCGGTCAAACCCGGTCGAACCCGGGGAAGCGAGGGCGCACCGCTGCGCTGCCTGTCCTACTATTGATCCATGCGCCTCTCGACCGAGATCCATGACCGCGACGCAGCAGGCTTCGTGCACGTCTACCCCGTGGTCTCGCGGCGTGCGCAGGGCGTGTCGATCGGCATCAACCTGAACCCCAACCGGGCCTGCAACTGGCGCTGCCTGTACTGCCAGGTCGAGGGGCTGCAGCGTGGTGCCGCCCCGGCCATCGACCTGGGGCTGCTCGAGCACGAGCTCGAGACCTTCCTGCACGCCGTGGTGAACGGGGATTACATGGAGCGGCATGTGCCCGAGGAGAGCCGGCGGCTGAACGACGTTGCCTTCTCCGGCAACGGCGAGCCGACGACCTCGAAGCAGTTCGCCGAGTGCGTAACGGCCGTCAGCGGCGTGCTCGAGCGTTTCGACCTCCTCGGCAAGCTCAAGCTGGTCCTGATCACCAACGGCTCTCTGGTGCAGCGACCCGAGGTGCAGCGCGGCCTGGCCGTCCTGGCCACGGGCGGGGGCGAGGTGTGGTTCAAGCTGGATGCGGCCACCCGCGCCGGCCGCCAGCTCTTGAACGACGTCGACCTGCCGGACGCGCGGGTCGAGGAGAACCTCGCGCTGTGCTCCCTGCTCTGTCCGACACGCCTGCAGACCATGGCCCTGGCCCTCGACGGCGAGCCGCCCAGCGAGGCGGACCAGCGCGCTTGGCTGGAGCTGGTGCAGCGGCTCCTGGAACAGGGCGTGGTGCTGCGCGACGTCCTGCTCTACGGACTCGAGCGCAAGGCCTTTCAACCGGAGGCGCCGCGCCTCTCCAAGCTGCCGACCGAGTGGCTCGAAGCCTTCGCCCAGCGCATCCGGGCCCTCGGGCTCGAAGTGCACGTCCACCCCTAGCAGGCCCTGGAACAAGCGCTGAGCTGATCGGCGCGCGCCGTCCTCAGTCCGGGATCTCGAGGGCCGCGACCTCGGGGGCGTAGCCCGAGCGGTTCGCCTCCCACCAGGCGCGCCACCAGGCGCCGTCGTGGCTCTCGTCCCAGGAGACGCCCGTCATGCCGCGCAGGCCGAAGTAGCCGACCCAGTAGTCCTGCCCGCCACTCGCGTCCGCCTCGATCAGCCCGATCATGCGCGGGACGTCCCGTGGATCGGCGATCTTGGCCAGGGACATGACCGCCGCCATGGCCACCCCGTCGTAGGCGTCACCGCCGCTGCCCGTACCGCGCTGGGCCACGATCTCGAGCAGGGGCTCGCGGGCGAAGCCGTAGCCGGGCTCCCCGAGGGCGCGACAGGCCGCCGCCATGACGCCCGCGTCCTCCTCGCTCAGCTGCGCGCGGGTCGCGCCGTCGAGCAGGGGCATGACCTGGGTCTGCATCCACTCGCTCGGGGGCGAGAGGCCGTCGACCCAGTCCAGGACCTGGGTCGTCACTCCCTCCTCGTCCGCGAGGATCCAGTTCTCGGCCATGCGCAAGAGGCCCGCCTCCTCGAAGGTGGCGTCGAGGTCGACATCGAACTTGCGCGCGGCGCGCAGGTCGAGGTCCTCGAGCAGCTCCATCTCGCGGGAGAGCTCGTCGAAGGAGAGGCCGTTCAGGCGCTCGACCAGCTCCCGCGCGCTGCCCACCAGGACCTCGTCCAGGGGCCGACCCTGCCAGCGCTCGGCCCAGGCAGCGTAGGCCGCGGGGTCGCCGTCGAAGTTGCGGAAGGCGTAGCTCTCCAGGTACGCGTAGGCCCGCTCGCGCACGCTCGGCGCGTCGTCGGCCGCGGCCAGCTGCAGGAAGTCGAGGGCCAGCTCGTGGCCCCCGTGGAAGACGAAGGGCTTGAGCACCTGCTCCTTGTGCCCGACCGGCAGGTCCGGCCAGACCCCGCTCATCATCTCGAGCGCCAGCTCCGGGGGGAGCTCCGCGATGCGGGCGGCGACGGCCAGGCCGTGGCGCCAATCATCGGGTTGCTCGAGGAAGCGCGCGCGCCACGTCGCGACATCGCGATCGGCTGCGAGGAGGGGGCGCCCCATGCGGTCGGTCAAGAGGGACTCCGGCGCCTCCGCTCCCACGGCCTCACGCACGCCGTCGCGCTCCGCGGCGCCCAGGCTGCCGGGCACGGCGAGGGCCTCGCCCTCGTTCGCGTCGACGCCCGTCTCCTGGGGGGTGAGGCGCGCGGAAAGGGCCTGCATGCCGGCCGTCAACTCACGCATCGCCTCCGACGTCTCGCGCCGCATGCGGAACGAGTCGTAGCCCATCACGGCCACGGCGATGACGAGCGCGACGATCAGGGCGGTCTGGATGCGTTGCAGCACGATGCGTTCTCCCAACTGGACTCGCTTGCACGCCGAAGTCACGGCGGCGACATCTCCGAAGGCGGCCGCGGGCCCCGACCATGCGCTCCCAGGTCGCGGTCTCGTGCTCGAGCTGACTGCGCCCGGTCTCGGTCAGGGCGTAGAACTTCGCGCGCCGGTTGGACTGGGACTGACCCCAGTGCGCGCTGACCCAGCCCTTCTTCTCCATGCGGTGCAGCGCCGGGTAGAGGGAGCCCTCCTCGACCTGCAGCACGTCTTCCGACGTGTGCTGGATGCGGCGCGCGATGCCGTACCCGTGCTGGGGCCCGATCGAGAGGGTCTTGAGCACCAAGAGATCGAGGGTGCCCGGGAAGAGGTCGTTCTTGGTTCGTGTGGATCGCGGCATGTTTTCCCCTAGGGCGTCTAGGGGAGTATCGACCCACTCCCCTAGACTGTCAAGGGGAAAGAGCTCGAAGGCTTCGGCGCCGCCGCGCCAGGACGGCGAACCCGATCAGGAGTGCCGCCGCCACGCACACCCGGCGCAGCCAGAGGGCCGCGCTCAGCGGCAGCCACGGGGCCAGGAGCACGGCGGGCAGGAGTCCCAGCCCGCCCGCCAGGGCCGCGACCGAGTAGTGCCCGACCCAGGTCATGCGCGCCTCACCCCGCAGCCGCAGGCAGGCGACCCCCCCGGCGCCGAAGAGCAGCAGCGCCACGGCGAGGGCTGCTGTCCCACGGCCGAAGCCGGCCCCGAAGAGGTAGGCCAGGGCGCCGAGGGCGGCGACGCAGAACAGGATCAGGGTCAGGCGCAGACCCGGCCGGTAGTCCGGGTCACAGGCGCACGCGATCTGCCCCGGCTGCGCGGGGCGCGCGGGAACGAGGATGCGGCGGTTGTAGGACACGGTGCGGTAGACCGCATCGACGACGCTGCGCAGGCCGGGCAGGGACGCGATGCGCGCCAGGGGACCGAGCCAGCTCGACTCGAGCGCCCACAGGAACGCGGCGCCCCCGCTCTTCAGCTGCGCGAAGCCGGAGCCGCCCGGCGCGCGCACGAAGGCCGCCATCTCGTTGCGGATCCCCGCTTCCCACAGCTGCGCGGCGTCGTCCCCCTCGAAGTCCTGGTACGCGCGCGTGCTCTCGCGCGGCACGAGCCGGGCGCGGACGAGGGTATCGATGGCGCCGATGCAGAGCGGGCAATCCGCGTCGAAGACGAGCACGGGCTGCGGCTTGGCGCTCACGGCGAGAGCCTCACGATGCGCTGGAAGAAGCGATTGCGCTCGAAGGCCAGGACCAGGTCGAGCAGCTTGCCCGCACGGTGGCCGAGGTCGCGGATGTCGC
>JAJFFA010000617.1 GCA_021776885.1 Planctomycetota bacterium | reverse complement strand
GCGAGGGTGTGTTTCGTCTGCATGCCCCAGGGACCCGCCCGCGCCGGGGCCGGTTTCGGAAGCGTCGCGGAAAACACGCGCCCAGGCCCGGAGTGGTTGACGGCTCCGGGCAGGCCGGCGAGAGTGCGGGCATGCTTCAGCTCTCGCTCTCGCTCCTCTTCGGGATGGCCGCCTCGGGTTCCGTCCCTGCGTCGGACTCCACGGATCCGTCGCTCGTCCTCGAGCGCGCGGTCGAGGTGCTGCTCGAGCGCCAGGAGCACTACGTGCCCGACCCCCGCGTGGGGCGCCTGCCCGACGCCGAGCTCGGGGCCTGGCAAGCGAAGGAGCGCGAGCGCCTCGCGGGCTTGCGCGCCGAGGCCGGCCCCGGCGCCGAGTGGCCCTACGAGGGCGTGTACCGGGTGAAGGGCGCGATTCCCGCGGGCTACCGCGTCGGCGGCACCGCGATCGCCTGCCTGGCCCTCTTCGTGGCTCCGGAGGGCTTGTTCGAGGCCGAGCGGCGCGCGGCGATCGAGCGCGGGCTGGACTTCGTGCTCGAGGAGCTCGAGACGAACCCTGACCTGCGGCCCGGCCCGAAGCGCGGCTACGACGTGCGCGGCTGGGGGCACGCCTACGCCCTGCGCCTGCTGCTCACGGCCCAGGACGAGGACGCCATCCCCGAAGCCGAAGCGCAACGCGTCGCGGGCATCGTGACCCACCTGATCGCCTGTCTCGAAGAGAACACCGTGGAGGGCGGCGGCTGGAACTACGCGAACGACAAGAGCGCCAGCCCCTTCATGACCGCGTCGACCCTCTTGACCCTGTACCACGCGCGGGCCCGGGGTCAGGCCCTGCCCGAGGGCATGGTCGACCAGGCCCTCGACGCCCTCGAGCGCGGACGCGGGGACAACGGCGCCTACGCCTACTCCGGCGACATCGGCAGGTCCGTCGCCATGCCGGGCTCCTCCGCGCGCAGCGCGGCCGCCGAGCTCGCCCTGCACCTCGCCGGACGCAGCGATCCCGTGGCCCTGAGCGCTGCCGTCGAGGGCTTCTTCGAGGGCTGGGACGAGCTCTACGCGCGCAAGTCGCAACAGGGCACCCACGAGGGCGACTTCGGCATCGCTCCCTACTACTTCTTCTTCGGCCACACCTACGCGGCCGCCGCGATCGAAGCCCTGCCCGGGGACGTGCGCGCGGCCCAGCGTGAGCGCCTGCGCGAGCTGATCCTGCGCACCCGCGGCGCCGACGGTGCGTGGAACGACCGCGTCTTCCCGCGCAGCAGCTCGTACTCCACGGCCATGGTGATCCTGGCTCTGACCGCGCCGACGCGCCCGAACTTCCTGCCCTGGTCCGAATGATGCTCGGACTGCTCCTGACCTGGCTCGGCCTGGCCCTGCAGCAGGGTGACGTGGCGACGCCGACCTTCGCCGCGGACATCGCGCCCATCGCCCAGGAGCTGTGCGTCAAGTGCCACGGCCGCAAGAGGCTCAAGGCCGACCTGCGCCTGGACTCCCTCGAGGGCCTCTTGGCGGGCAGCGAGTACGGACCGGTGCTGGTCCCCGGCGCGCCCGCAGCCAGCGCCTTGATCCAGGTCCTGAACCTGCCGCTCGAACACGCGCGGCACATGCCCCCGGAGGGCGAGGACCAGCCGAGCGCCGCACAGCTCGAGCTCTTCACGGCCTGGGTCCGCTCCGGCGCGGCGCCGGGGGAGGGTGGCGCCGAGGGCGCGCCTTTGGCCGAAGGCGCCCCTTTGGCCGAAGGGCTCCCGCCCCTCGACCTCGACCTGTCCGGGCCGATCGAGTTCGAGGCCCACGCCCAGCCGCTCCTGGCGCGCTATTGCTTCCGCTGCCACGGTCCCGACAAGGAGAAGGGCGGCGTGCGCCTCGACCTGCTCGATCCGGACCTGGTGCAGGGGCCGGACGCGGAGCTCTGGCGCCTGGCCCTCGACATGCTCAACGGCGGCGTCATGCCCCCCAGCCGCGAGGTCCAGCCGGCGGACGACGAGCGGCGCGCCCTGGTGTCCTGGATCACGGCCTCCTTGAGGCAGGCAGAGCGCGCCCAGGGCGTGCAAGCCAGCGTCCTGCGCCGGCTGAACAAGGCGCAGTACACGAACACCCTGCAGGACCTGCTCGGCGTGGGCGTCGATTTCGGTCAGGTCCTGCCCGGCGACGGCAAGTCGAAGAGCGGCTTCACGAACAACGGCGAGGTGCTGCAGGCCTCAGCGCTGCACCTGGACTACTACGCGCAGGTCGCGCGCGAGGCCCTGCAGCAGGCGATCGTCGTGGGCGAACGCCCGGCGCCGAGCTGGTATCGCGTCACCTTCGGCAAGGGCATCGGGGTCGGCAAGGTGGCGGCCGAGACCGGCGGGTACCAGTCGGTGATCCTGCCCTCGAACGACTTCATGGTCGAGATCCTCGACGCGAACGGCGAGCCGCAGGTCGGCGCCGACGAGGCGCAGCGCGAGGCCCTCGACGAGATCCGGCGCCACATCAGCGTCGGCCTGCGCGGCTCGTCGAACAGCCGCTTCCGCGTCGTCGACGAGGGGCTCGTGCTGTACGCCGCCCGGCCGCGGGTCGAGCGCGTTCCCGCCGCCTGGCAGGGGCCGTCGCCCAACGTGAAGCTCGAGATGCAGCGCGTCTTCCCCGAGCGCGGCGACTTCGTGATGCGCGTGGTCGCGTCCCGCGGACGGCTCTTCCAGAGCCATCAGCTGGCGCTGGTCGAGCTCGAGCAGGCGTCGCCCAGTGCGCAGCTCGGCGAGTGGCCCGCGGGGCAGGCGGCCCAGTCGGCGGCGCGGGCCAGCGGCGGGGTCAGCGCGCCCGAGGGCGCCCGGATCCTGCGCGCCCT
>JAJFFA010000616.1 GCA_021776885.1 Planctomycetota bacterium | reverse complement strand
CCTGGGAGCTCGACCCCGACGCGCTCGAGGAGCCCGCGCTGCGCGCCAGTGCCCGCACGGGGGAGGGGGTCGAGGCGCTCTTCGAGGCCCTCGTGGCCCAGCTCGTCGGCGAACGGGAGCGGCGGTGAGTCGCGCGGGGTTGGACTTCGCGCAGCTCGTGCGCGGCCTCGACCTGGCCGTGTTCGACGCGGGGCGCGGCGCCGAGCCGCTGGCCGCCCTGAGTCTGCTGGGCGAACCGCCCGCGTGGCTCGATGCCGTCTGCCCGCGGGAGAGCTGGGTGGGGGACGGGCTCGACGACGCCCTGCCCTTCCTCGCGAACTTCCTCGTCGACGCGGCCGAGTTCTGGGGCGGCGACCCGGTTCAAGGCGACGCCGGCCGCGATGACCCCGGCCCCCGCGGACGGGTCAGCTCCGGGCCCTGGACCGAGGAGGGCGTCGACGGCGAGCTGCACACCCTCGAGGCCTTCGCCCTGGTCGCGCAGGGCCGGCGCATCCTGTGCGTCGAGCGCCTGGGAGAGGACCACGTCGAGCGCCAACGCGTGCTGCAACGCGCGCGCGAGACCGACCTGGACCGCGGGCGTCTGGCCCGCGCCGAGCGCCAGATCGCCGCGATGCACGCCGAGCTCGACGCGCGCCACCGCGACCTGACCTACGTCTTCGAGCGGCTGGCCCTGGGCAGCGCGGTGCTCGATGCAGAGGGTCGGGTCGGGTTCCTGTCCCAGGCGGCGGCCGGGTGGCTCGGCGTGTCGGCCGAGGAGGCCCTGGGCCAGGAGTGGAGCGCGCTCTTCGAGGCGCGCACCGACGTCGCCGCGGAACTCGGCGCGCGCCGCGTCCAGGCGGGCTCGGGGCCGCGGGTCGCCGCACGCCTCGGGGCGCGCTCCCTCGAGGTCGATGTCCAGGCGGATCCGCGCTCCCCCGACGGGCGCATCGTCTTCGTGTACGACCGCACCGAGGTGCAGGAGCTGCGCAGCGCCCTCGCCGGGCAGGCGCGCTTCGAGCAGCTCCTGGGCAAGAGCCTGGCGATGCGCCAGGTCTACGAGTTGATCGACGACCTGGCGCCCTACACCACGACCGTCCTGATCGAAGGCGAGACCGGGACGGGCAAGGAGCTCGTGGCCCGCGCGCTGCACACGCGCAGCCCGCGCAAGGACGGGCCCTTCGTCGCGGTCAACTGCGCGGGCTTCACCGAGTCGCTCCTGAGCAGCCAGCTCTTCGGGCACCGCCGCGGCTCCTTCACGGGGGCCAGTGCCGACCACGTGGGCTACTTCGAGGCGGCCAGCGGGGGGTCGCTCTTCCTGGACGAGATCGGTGACATCCCGCTCGAGGTGCAGACCCGCATCCTGCGCGTCCTGCAGGAGCGCGAGGTCACCCGGGTGGGCGAGAACGAGCCCCGCGCCATCGACGTGCGCGTGGTCTGCGCGACCCACAAGAGCCTGGCCGAGGAGGTCGAGGCCGGGCGCTTCCGCAAGGACCTCCTGTACCGCATCCGCGTCGGCCGCGTGCAGCTCCCGGCGCTGCTCGAGCGGCGCGAGGACATCCCGCTCCTGGCCGAGGCCTTCCTGCAGCAGATCACGAGCGAGCTGGGCAAGCCCCTGCGTTCGATCGACGCCGACGCCATCGGCCTGATGCTCGACTACGCCTGGCCGGGCAACGTGCGCGAGCTGCGCAGCGCGATCGAGTTCGGCGTGGTGCGCGCCAAGGCGGACAGCCTGCGCGCCGGGGACCTGCCGCCGGAGGTGCTCGAGCTCGCGCCCCTCGCCCACATGGCGTCGGGCGACGCGGACGAGGCGGACGAGGAGCGGCGCAAGATCCTGGCGGCCCTGCGCTCGGCGGGGGGCAACCGCTCGGCGGCGGCGAAGCTCCTGGGGGTCAGCCGCGCGACCTTCTACCGGCGCCTGGTGCGCTTCGGCGACGATCCCGAGCTCTGAGCGTCAGGCGAGCTCGAGGGCGGGTGTCACGCGCCGGAAGCCCGCGGCGTGCTTCTGCGCGAGGTCGGCGAAGGGCGTGGGGTGCACGCAGGCGCAGAGGATCTCGAGCGACTCGATCAGCCGCGGACCCGGTCGGTTGAAGTAGGCGTTGCCGTCGGCGACGAAGACGCGGCCGCGCTCCACGGCGCTCCACTCCTGCCAGGGCAGGCGCGTGGCGAGCAGCTCGAGCTCCTCGCGGCTGCGGGCCAGGTCGAAGCCACAGGGCTTGATCAGCACCACGTCGGGGTCGAGGGCCGCGAGGGCGGCCAGGTCGAGGGTCGGGGCGTGGTCGCCCGGACTCGTGACCAGGGGCACGCCGCCGGCCAGGCGCACCAGCTCCGGCATCCAGGTGCCGCCCACCATGACCGGGTCGAGCCACTCGAGGGTCAGCACCGAGGGGCGCGTGTCCGCGGCCCGGGCGCGCTCGGCCAGGGCGGCGCAGCGCCGCTCGAGGTCCGCGGCGGCGGTCTCGGCCGCCGCGCTGCGGCCGAGGGCCGTGCCGACGCGGCGCAGGTCGTCCCACACGTCGGCCAGGCGCATGGGCGTGCAGCTGACGATCTCCACGTCCTCCCGGGCCAGCTCGCGCAGGGCGCGGCGCACGTCGTCGAGGGACACGGCGCACACGTCGCACAGGTCCTGGGTCACGATCACGTCCGGGCGCAGCTCGCGCAGGCGCTCGACCTCGACCTCGTAGACGCTCAAGGCGTCGGTCAGGATGGAGCGCACCGCACGGTCGATCGCGCCGCTCCCGTGGGGCAGGACGCGGCGCGGACGGGTCAGGTGGGGCAGGGACTCGACGCCGGCCGGAAAGTCACACTCGTGGGAGACGCCGACCAGGTCCTGGCGGGCGCCGACGGCGCAGACCATCTCGGTGGCGGAGGGCAGCAGGGAGACGACGCGGGGTTGCATGGGAACAGCCTAGCCCGGGCTAGCCCGGGCGTAGGGTGAAGTCGGCGAAGACGAAGCCGCCGCGCTCGACCACGGGGCCCGGGTCGAGGGCCAGGGGCCTGGCGAAGGCGGGGCCGGCGTAAGCCAGGGTGTGGAACTCCCCGTTCTCGGCGCAGGGGTCGGCCCGCGGGGGCAGGTCCGCGAGCAGGACGTGGTCGTACTCGCGTCCAGCCAGGCTGGCGGGGCAGGCCCTGGGATCGACGCAGGTCAGGACGGCGCGCACCCCGGCCTCGAGCATCTCCCAGGCGAGCTCGGAGGTGTCCTGGCCCCAGAGCGGGAAGAGGGGGGTGAGGCCCGCCGCCTCGACCTGGCTCTCGCGGTAGCGGCGCACGTCCTCGAGGTACAGGTCACCGAAGGCGATGGCGCGCACGCCGTCCGCGGCGGCACGGGCCAGGGCGGCGCCCATGCGCTCCTCGTAGACCTCATTGCTGCAGGGGTGGGGCAGGGGGACCTCGATCAGGGGCAGACCCACGGCTTCGGCCTGGGCCCCCAGGACGTCCCGCCGTACGCCGTGCATCGCCACCCGGTCGTGGGTTGCGTTGACGCTGGTCAGGAGGCCGCGCAGGTCGATGCCCGGGTCCTGGCGCAGGCGATGCAGGGCCCAGGCGGAGTCCTTGCCGCTGCTCCAGGAGACCAGTGTCGGCGTAGGGGACGGGACTGAATGGCTTGACATTTCGTGGAACTTCCAGCCGAGGAGCCCCGTCCAACGGCGGTCCATCGACTCTCATGCACGCTCATTGCGAGGTTGTCTGATCGGCCCCTGGGGCGGTCATGGCCTGTGCGGGGTGGCACGTAGCTTAATAGTGGGGGGCGGCTCTGGCGCCCTCCAGTCTGGCCACGCCTGCCACGACCCGACCCGGCGTACCTCGTAGTGCAGAATGAAGGTGGTCTCTCTGCCGGCTCCAGAACCTCCCCTGGGGTCGATCGCCAAACCCAAGCGCCCCAGGAGGGTGTCATGGACGGTACTCGAGCGCCGAGTCGGCGCTTCGCCAGTCCCCTGATCGAGCGTGCCTACGCCACGAGCACCTCGGTCGTTGCCAGTGGTTCCGCGCAAGCCTCCGCGCCGAACCGGACGCCGCGCCCCGCGCGTCCCCTGCTGCCGCCGCCGACGGCCCTGGCGGGCAACGCGGACATCCGCGCCCTCGTGCACCGCGCGACCTGGGGCTTCAGCGTCTCCAGCTATCAGGAAGCGCTCAGCATGGGCTACGACGCCTGGCTCGAGTGGCAGCTCGACTGGGAGAACATTCCGGACCCCGAGGTCGACTCCCGGCTGCTCAGCCATGGCTCCCTCGACCTGACCAATCCGGAACTCCTGATCCGCTTTCCGGACCCGCTCGCGGGCCTGACTCTGCAGCTGCGCGAGGCGCGGCTCGAGCGGGCGCTCTACACGCGTCGCCAGCTGTACGAGCGCATGGTCGAGTTCTGGACCGACCACTTCAACATCAACCAGCTCGACGAGCTGTGCCAGTGGTTCAAGACCTCGGACGACCGCGAGGTCATCCGGCGCCACGCCCTGGGCAAGTTCCCGGACATGCTGCGCGCCTCGGCCCACAGCCCGGCGATGATCTGGTACCTCGACAACTACACCAATGTCGCGGGGGCTGCGAACGAGAACTACGCGCGCGAGCTACAGGAGCTGCACACCCTCGGGGTGGAGGGTCCCTACGACGAGTTCGACGTGGCGGAGGTCGCACGCTGCTTCACCGGCTGGACCGTACACGGCGCGACCACGTCGAACGGGCGGCCGGGGAACTTCTACTTCGATCCGAACCTGCACGACTACAGCTCGAAGACCGTCCTGGGTGTCACGATCCCGGCCGGCGGCGGGAAGAGCGACGGGGACTTCGTCCTCGACCTCCTGGCCAACCACCCCTCCACGGCGCGCTACGTGTCGCGCAAGATGGCGCGCTTCCTCCTGGCCTACGAGCCGCCGACCTCCGTGGTCGACGATCTGGTGCAGATCTACATGTCGACCGGCGGCGACATCAAGGTCATGGTCCGCCACGTGCTGCAGCCCGCGACGATCGCCAGCGTGCCGGCTCCGCGGCGCCGCAAGCTCAAGCGCCCGCTGCACCTCGTGACGTCGCTGATGCGCGCCGTCGAGGTTGACTCCCAGTTCGTGTTCTTCCTGCTCGACGACGTCGACCGGTTGGGGCACCAACCGTTCTTCTGGCCCACCCCCGACGGCTACCCCGACGACATCGAGTCGTGGGGCAACTCCATGCTGTCGCGCTGGACCTTCGTCACGCGCTTGATGGGCCGAGACATCGGCGGCAGCCAGCCGGACATCGACGTGATCAACATGCTCCTGGCCACCGCGCCCGCGGGCTCGAGCCTTCCCGAGGCCATCGACTGGGTGCTGACCGGCGGGGCCCTGGGGCCCCAGGTGCGGGCCGAGATCCAGCGCTACCTGAACTCGCGCAACGTGAACGGTGTCGTTCTGCGTGAGGCGTTCGCCCTTGCGGCCGCTTCCCCCGGCTACCAGTTCTATTGATCCAGGAGCGAGACCATGAACCACCACGATCACGAAAACGCCTCCTGCTGCTCCGAACGCTCGGGGATGTCGCGGCGCAAGTTCCTCTCGTCCTCCGGCCTGGCCGCCGGCGCCGCCTTCGCTTCACCGGCCTGGTTGCCGCGCGTGGCCATGGCCGGCGCGGGCGGTCCGTCCGGCGACGTCCTGGTGCACATCTTCCTGCGCTTCGGGATGGACGGATTGTCCCTGGTCCCGCCCTACCAGGACGCGGACTACTACAACGCACGGCCGACCCTCGCCCTTCCGCCCCCGGGGCAGACGGGTGGAGCCATCGACCTGGACGGCTTCTTCGGGCTCAACCCCCAGGCCGCAGAGCTGATGACGCCCTACAGCAACGGGCACCTGGCCTTCGTCCAGGCGTCGGGATTGACCCACGCCACGCGCTCGCACTTCGATGCGCAGCGCTTGATGGAGGGTGGGCTGGGCGTCGGCGTGGCCAGCTCGGCGACCGCCGGCTGGCTGGCGCGGCACCTGGACGGTGTGCCGCCCCAGGGGCTGGCCCGGGGACTCTCCCTGACGGACCTCTTGCCCTTCGTGCTGCGCGGCACCGCGGGCACGCTGCCGGTCAAGAACCCGGAGACCTTCGACTTCCCCGGCCGGCCGTCGACGCGCGCCGATCGAGGGGCGGTGGTGGGCAACATGTACGCCAACGCGGTCTCGCCCCTCGACCACTCGGCGCTCTCGACCTTCGACACGATCGCGCTGCTCGACACGATCGACTTCGCCGCCTACACCAGCGCCGGAGCGATCGCGTACCCCGACACCTTCGTGGGGCAGAGGTTGCGCTCGACGGCGGCGCTGATCGAAGCGGACATCGGGGTCGAGACCATCTCGCTCGATATCGGTGACTGGGACGACCACGTCTACCTGGGCTCCATGGACGGCAAGTTCGCCCTGCGGGTCGCCGAGCTGGCGCCGGCGATCGAGGCCTTCTACCTAGACCTCCTGGCCCGCGGACGACTGGACACGGTCACCACCGTGCTCATGTCCGAGTTCGGTCGTCGGGTCGAGGAGAACTTCTCCTTCGGCGTCGACCACGGCCACGGCAACACGATGCTGGCCATGGGCGGTCACATCAACGGCGGTCAGGTGCACGGCACCTGGCCTGGCCTCGCGCCCGCGAACCTCGACCTGGGCGATCTCGCCATCACGACGGACTACCGCGACGTGCTCGGCGAAATCGCACTCCAGCGCCTGGGCACCACCAATATCGACGAGGTATTCCCGGGCCACACGGTGATGCCGATCGGGATCACCGTCTAGGTTGCCTCGGCCTCCACGAATCGTCCGTTGGCTCCAAGGGGGCTCCGAGCCAACGGACGATGGAGACGGGAGCGGGCGGGCGGGTCCGAATCCTTGTCTGGCGCCGGGTCGCCGGGGCGCGAAGTTCTTGATTCCGGCGTAGGTGTTTCCTGGAGTTTGTTCGTTGCGTTGCGCGGTCAGCGGCCGCCCGAGAAGCCCCCTCCGACTCCAAGCCGCTCGTCCCGGCCGGCGTGAGCCCGAGCGCGCGCCACGCGAGGACCCGGCCCTCGGCCCCAGATCCGAAGCCACCCGAGCGTCTTGACGCAGGACGAGCGGCGGGCCAGGGCACAGCGGCTCCAGTCCGCCGGGGGCGCGCAGCTTTGGCGACCCCTTTTTTTGGCTGGTTCCCGAACCCATGGGCGGGCCGGGTGCACAATGGCAGTTGTGGTCCTTGGACCACCGGCTCGGTGCCTTCCCCGGGCTTGACCGCCACGGAACCCACCCCAAGGAGGGTGCGATGCAGACCACCCGAGCGCCGCAGTGGCGCGCCGCGAGTCCGCTCATCGACCGTGCGTTGCGTTGCAGTGCCTCCGCCCCCGCGCAGGCGAGCGCTGCCTCCTTCGCCATCCCGGTCCCGCTGCCCGCCCAAGCCCCGCTTCCTCCGGGCCCGGGCGCGGGCGTGCAACCCATCGACGAAGACGTGCGCTTCCTGATGCACCACGCGACGATGGGCTTCTGCGTGCCCGCCTACGCGGAGGCCCTCGCCCTGGGGCATCGGGCCTGGCTGGAGTGGCAGCTCGATTGGCAGAACATCGACGACTCCGCCACCGACCTGCGGCTGCAGAACTTCCACTTCCTGACTCGCAGCAACACCGAGCTCTTGCGAGACTTCCCGGACCCGGGCCCCCTCGTGTTCGGGATGCGCCAGGTGCGGGTGCTACGCGCGATCTACAGCCGACGGCAGCTCTACGAACGCGTGGTCGAGTTCTGGACCGACCACTTCAACATCCGCCAGAGCGATGAGCTGTGCCAGTGGTTCAAGGTCACCGATGACCGTGACGTCATTCGGCGACACGCTCTGGGCAAGTTCCCGGAGCTGCTGCGCGCGTCGGCCCACAGTCCGGCGATGATGTGGTACCTCGACAACTACGCCAACGTGGCCGGCCAAGCGCAGGAGAACTATGCGCGTGAGCTGCAGGAGTTGCACACCCTCGGGGTCGACGGTCCCTACGACGAGGGGGATGTCGCGGAGGTAGCGCGCTGCTTCACGGGCTGGACGGTCCGTGGCGTCGACTCGACCGACGGGCGACCGGGGACCTTCCACTTCGACCCCACGACCCATGACTACGGCTCGAAGGTTGTCCTGGGCCACACGATTCCGGCCGGCGGGGGCAAGAGCGACGGGGACTTCGTGCTCGAGCTGCTCGGCACGCACCCGTCGACGGCGGACTACATCTCACGCAAGCTGGCGCGCTGGCTGCTCTCCTACGACCCGCCGGAGCACGTCATCCAGAGCGTCGTGCAGGTCTTCGTGAACACCGGCGGGGACATCAAGGCCATGGTCTCCAAGCTGCTCCAGCCGGAGGTCGTGGCTCGCGTCCCGCTGCCGGGTCGGCGCAAGGTGAAGCGCCCGCTCAGCCTGCTGGTCGGGCTGTGCCGCGGCATCGGTCTCGTCTCGAACAACCTCTTCCAGCTTGCCGCGCAGCTCGACGACATGGGGCAGAGTCCCTTCGATTGGCTGACCCCCGACGGCTATCCCGACGATGCCGGAACGTGGGGTAACTCCATGCTGCCGCGCTGGGAGTTCGCGTCGCTCTTGCTAGGGCGCGACATCCTGTTCAACGAACCCGACGTCGCGCTGATCCAGGCGCTGCTCGACACGGCTCCCCCGGGCTCGAATCTCTCCGAGGCCATCGATTGGATCCTGACCGGCGGATTGCTGGACGAGGAGACAAGGCGCGGAGTGCAGCGCTACGTAGACGGAAGTCCCATGAACGGCGTGGTCCTGCGCGAGACCATCGCACTGGCCGCTTCCTCGGCCGGCTACCAGTACTACTGATCGGGAGGCGTCCAGATATGAATCAACACAGCAAGCAAGCGGACTCCTGCTGCGCCGAGGCTTCGGGCCTGACCCGTCGGCGCTTCCTCGGTGGCTCGGCCCTCGGGGCCGGAGTGGGGGCGGCGGCTCCCGCCTGGCTGCCGCGCATCAGCCTGGCGCAGGAGGGCGCCCCGCAGCGTGACGTGCTCGTGCACATCTTCCTGCGCGGGGCCATGGACGGCCTGTCGATGGTGACGCCCTACGGGGACCCGGACTACTACGCCGCACGCCCGATGCTGGCCCTGCAGCCCCCCAGTCATCCCAATGGTGTGCTCGACCTGGATGGGTTCTTCGGCCTCAACCGCAACGGCGTCGGGTTGCTGACGCCCTACAGCAACGGGCACCTGGCCTTCGTGCACGCCAGCGGGCTGACCGATCCCACGCGATCGCACTTCGATGCCCAGCGCTTGATGGAGGGCGGGATCTCGGATGTCTCGCCCGGCTCCGTCAGCGACGGCTGGTTCGCGCGCCACATGCAAGGCGTGTCGGCGAGCGGCAGCGGACACGTCCGTGGACTGGCTCTGAACAAGCTCTTGCCCTTCGTTCTCGAAGGTACGCAGGGCAACTTGCCGGTGCAGGACGGCTCCAACTTCAACTTCCCGGGCCGACCCGCCACCGAGTCCGCGCGGCGCGCCCTGATGCGCGACTTCTACGAGGCTGCCGATGCACCCGTCGGCTCGGCAGGGCTCT